>NZ_NOLK01000006.1:0-117450 GCF_002245985.1 Nostoc sp. 'Peltigera membranacea cyanobiont' 232 | reverse complement strand
AAATATGAGTCCTACATTTATAGTTTAGGAATTTATGAACCCCAGCGAAAGACCTTTCTCATCATAAATATAGCTATACTTGCACCTATTGCCCCTAACATACCCAGAATTAATAATCTCAAATCAATTTGAGGAAAATTAATAATTACTTTAAGTATTGCATAATGAAAATCAATAATTAATTTAAGTATTTCGTTTTGATTTTTAAATGAATCTTTATTAAGAATAATAAACCCGATTAATAGACCTTCATACCCTCCGATAGCACCAATTAATAGTCTAAATATTTCAATGAAAAAATTGGTTTTCCTTGTGATAAGTAGAGTAGCTATTCAGCAAATGCTCCTCCAAAAAAAGGTAGCCCAAATATTATTGCGAGAAGTATTAATGACTCTCGATTGCTTGGTGGTTCAGGAAAAGGTGATGCCAAAAATATTGTGAGAAGCATTGATAATGCTAGATCGCCTGGTTCCCGCATAATCTAAATTATTCATGATTAATTTTAGTTTTTAGCCAATTACTATTGACAAATTAACCATAATTCATAATTATTGCTTTTTGTTAGCAAGCAGCTTTTTATCTGCATCTTCCATTTCTAAAAGTTCTGGAATAGTCACAAAGCGATAGCCTTGTTTTCTAAAATTGCTAATAATTTCTGGCAAAGCTTGTACAGTTCTAGAACGGTTGCCACCACCATCATGCATCAGCACAATACCACCAGGTTTGGAATCTTTAATTACGTTATCGATCAACTTTGGTACAGGTGGTAATTTGTAGTCTGTGGAGTCAGCCGACCACATGATCACAGCATACTTCTGTCCTTTCGCATAAGCAGATAATCCATTGTGCAGCATACCACCAGGCGGTCGGAACAGATTTGTTTTAGCACCTGTAATTTGATAAATTAGGTCTGTTGTGCGGTCAATTTCATAAGCTGCCGCTTGTTGATTAAAGAAGTGATACCAGTGATGCCAAGTATGGTTAGCAATAACGTGACCTTCAGTTACAATTTTCTTTCCTATTTCTGGAAAATTTTTTAGGTTCTGCCCGACAACAAAAAACGTTCCTTTGATATTATTTGATTTCAGAATATCTAGTACTTGCTCTGTAGTGTCAGGCCAAGGGCCATCATCAAAGGTGAGAGCAATCACTTTTTCACCCTGAGTGAGTTTTGCCGCTTCAATTACTGCCCCTTGAAAACGTGACGGTAGAGCGTAAGACAGTCCTTTTGTTTGTGCTTCTTGCTGCCAACTTGTAAGCATCGCCGCCTTTAATTTCTCAATTCGCTGCTGAGTTCCTACGTTTGCAGTTACATCCTTAATATCTATACCTTGTCTACTTTGAGCCTCTGAAGCGTTTGGTCTTAGAAGCATCATGAAAGCAAGGCTAAAAACACCACCTAAAGCAAGCAGTGCAATTAATATTCCTTCTGGCCACAGAAACGACTTATTGTTTTCCACCTCATAGCTCCTTCAAATATCGAATCATCAACCACACTTATGCCGGTACGTCATAGCACATTTTTTTAGATATTTTAAGATACCAGTTACTTTCTGCTAATGCTGAAAACTGGAATTTAAACTAACCGAAATTCACAATCGAGAAGACAGACTACACAGCTTTAACTTAAATCTAGATACTCTATATTTAGATAAGCGCTTATACAATAGTTACTACTGTTTAATGAAAACCCATTCATAAAAGGCAATGTCTGTACTTCTAGATCCTTATCTCTAGTTCTAAGAAGAAGCATAATTAGATAATTAACCACACCCCAAAATCCTCTTAATAGAAGTTTTGAATCAGTTACTGTCTTTCACTTCACAGCTAAGGCAGCATTGTACTTTCAAGTTTTATAGCTTTACAAATAAAATGAACTAAACTGTCTTGCCTACAATTTACAATTTTTGCAGGCTGAAGTTTTTATCGTCAGACTGTCTGACAGTAAAGTTGTATAATTTACAACTTAGTTCATTATTTGATTAATATACAAAACTACTGACAAGGAGAGGGTATCTTCCAAAAAATAGTTTAGTAAACTATTAGTTAATTAAGATATATTCTACTGCCTGCTGTTATTTCTTCTTTTTTAAGAAAAAGTTAAATTTTAAACTGACAGAATGTTGCCTTGTACTTTCTATGAAATAGACAGACGAAAATTGATTAAATATAGTTTCTCATTGCCAAGGGGCATTTATTCATTAATCTATACACTTTTGACTCATTCAGCAAAAATAATTTTATCGGCAGTTTAACTCTATTTTTGATGCTGATACTTAAGCCTAAATTGCTAGTAGCTTTTTTTCTTTTAATTTTCTGCTCGATCGCAAAAGAGGTTCATATATCATTCATAGTACACTTTAATATATACTGTTACCGTGTAATTACCGAAAATAATCCTATGTGTATAGGCAAGTTAAAATTTGGAGTAGTATGTCATCTATTGAATCATTAAATTCTAAAATTAAAATGTAATGTTTTTTACTACGATCGCGTATTGCAATGGCTTTCGTATTTTAAAAAACATTTACGAAGTAGTTTAATCTATGTAATATTACTTAATAGTTTTTTTAACTAAGTTTTCAGCAAGACTGCTATTTGCCTTTTTTTGCTAAAGTGAATAAGTGAGGTACAAAATATACATACAGAAAGTTTCTATCTTCTGCCGACGCTCGCAGACTCGCTCTAAACGTACTCCTGCAAAGAAGCAAGCTATGCGTAGCGTCTCTATACCTTTTGAGTCAAAATAATCAAGGTATTTGTCCCACTTCTGAAACTGGCTAAAAACTTTTATGATTCCTCACGAAAGTGATGCAAAAGAAGATACTGCGTCGTTGAAAGTATTGCGTAGTTGGCAAGAAAATCTGATTTTAATTGCGATCGCATTATTTTTAGCACTCTCGATCAGGACTTTTATCGCTGAACCCCGCTATATACCTTCTGATTCGATGTTGCCAACCTTACATACTGGCGATCGCTTGGTAGTTGAAAAAGTGTCTTACCATTTTCACCCTCCCATAACTGGAGATATTATTGTTTTTCAGCCACCCGCAGAATTACAACGTCGGGGATATCCCAAAGACCAAGCTTTTATCAAGCGGGTTATTGGTCAGCCTGGTGAGGTAATTAGTGTTGATTCTGGCAAAGTCTATCTCAACGGTCAACCATTGGCAGAAGACTACATTGCTGAACCACCAAATCAGCCATATCAACCAGTGAAAGTCCCAGAAGACGAATTTTTTGTTATGGGAGACAACCGCAATGATAGTAATGACTCTCGCTATTGGGGCTTTTTACCCAGAAAAAATGTTATCGGTCGGGCAACATTTCGTTTTTGGCCTCCCGATCGTATTGGATTTATTTAAATAGTTAGGAGTCATTCAATTTTGGATTTTAGATTTTTCCTTCAATTAAAAATCTAAAATTGGCAGAGTTAGTAGTTATTTTAAAACTTCTAACTTAAAATCTTAAATAATACATCAGTTGGGCGATCGCATCACCACTTAACTCTAGCCGTCGTTGAAAATCAGCTAGGTTACGGTAAGGCCCTACTGATTGCCGATTTTGAACTACTGCTTCTGCTAAAGACAAATCTATAAATGGAATTTGTGCTAACTTTTCCACTGTTGCTGTATTCGGATTGACTAAATGGGTCGGATTGTCTAGAGATTCGCCATCGTAGTAAATAAAATTTAGCAGAGGCTTTAATGGTTCCAGGCGCGGCGCTGGTATAGCCAAAGCCGCAGCAATATCTTCAATACAGTAAAATTTAACACCAGAATGCGAAAGTTCTACAAGCGATCGCGCTTGGTGAATTGACAATCCTGGAAGGCGTAACCAATCATCTACAGTCGCTTGATTTGCATCAATGCGAATACCTAATTTTGCCGCTATCTGAATTTCTTCCCCAGATTGGAGGCGATAGTAGGGATCGTTGAGGAGTTTGGCGCGGAGCTTTTGCAGTCTGGGGTTCAAAGGTAGCCAGTTATTCATATCGCTTACTTTAACCAATATTGAAGTCAAGCCCCCATCCCATAAGGGTTGATTGTAATGCGATTGGGGTTGAAATCCCCTTTTCGCTTACATAATTACGAATTACGAATTACGAATTACGAATTACGAATTACGAATTATTTAAGAAATCTGGTCTAGCAATTGGCGGCGCTTTTGTTCAAACTCATACTCTGAAATCAGTCCATCTTGGCGCAAAGCATCTAATTCTCGCATTGCCTCAGCCATCGCTCCTACCTGATTACTTACTTTTTGTGAGTTTCTTGTTGCTGACTTACCGAGATTAAAATTACGATCGAAAGCTTCTTCATCTTGGGCTAAATACCAAACTGCCTCAATGGCACTAGCTACCTTGGGGATAGGTGTCCAGGAAAGCAGCACATACAAAATACCCCACAACGGTTGTCCTAGATAGAATTTATGCAATCCTGAAATTGTCAGCGTGCCAGAAAAAGCTAAAACAGCAGCAACACTTCGACTTTTGCGCTTAGTCAACATATTTATAATAAATCTACCAATAACACAGTTCCTACAATCAGATAGTCAACTACCTTGTCTTGCCCTTCAGACTTTTGGATGGGAAGTTCCACGCACAATTTAGTATTTGAAGAAATTTGAGTAAGTTTCACATGACTGTGCATTGAGCTTTGATGCTAATTTTAAGTTTTTAACAGCTTTATTACTACTATGTCACAGACCTTACTACCGCCGGGATGGGTTGAAAAGCTTTGCGATCCTTACGCTGTGCTAGGAATTTCTGTGATTGCTGACGATCGCCAGATTTTCAAACGCTATCACACTTTAGCGAAACTCCTACATCCCGATCGCTATGCCAAAAACTGCAATCCAGACCAAAAATTAGCAACAGCAATATTTAGCCATTTAATCAATCCAGCTTATGAACAACTGAAACACCGACAGAAGCGCTTGATTGCGATCGCTATGCTGCGATCGGATACCAGAGTTTTGGAGCAGAAGTCTTTGTCTTCTCAAAGTGCCATCGCTCATGAAATTACGGAAATGTCTACACCTGAAGCAGAATTGTTTTACGAAGAAGCGATCGCCTGCTATGCAGAAGCTCAATACAAATCACTAGATCAGTTTTATCAGGTGACGCAACAAATTAGTATACTGAATCTAGTTTATTTACGGTTGCATAAACCACACCTTTTCCTACCACAAAAAGCTGTTCCCATCATCCCGGAAGTAGAAGTCAACCCAGTTGAACCAGTTTTGACAAACTACGCTCAACGTCACTACGAGCGAGCTATTGAATATGTCAGGCTAGCCAAATGGGCCCTAGCTGTGCAAGAACTGCGCGATGCCATCAAGTTAGAGCCAAATAACAGCGACTATTATGCCTTGTTAGGTTTGGTACATCTCCAACAGAAATTTATGGGGATGGCTAGGGTTTACATCTGTCAAGCATTAAAACTGAATCCCCAAAATTCACTAGCTTTGAAATACGCTCCCGGACTGAAGATTCAACCAGGTGAAAACACCAATCCGAAATCAATGGCTAAAGCTATGAGTATTGCTGCTTTATTAAGTCGGTTTACAAAGGGTAAAGGTTCTCAAGTCAAGTGTTGAAATTTCGGTAACAAACCGTACTAAAACCGAAGCTTCGTCACTAGATTACTCACCTAGACTAAAATAATAAATAGAAGTAAAACTATTAAGCTGCTGAGTCTGGGCGCTCAGTTTAGTATAAGCAATATGGGATTCTTCGATTCTGAGATCGTTCAGCAAGAAGCAAAACAGCTATTTGATGATTATCAAGCGCTAATCAAGCTTGGTAATAACTACGGCAAATTTGACCGCGATGGCAAAAAGCTGTTTATTGAGCAAATGGAAGCCATGATGGATCGATATCGCATCTTTATGAAGCGCTTCGAGTTATCAGAAGATTTCATGGCACAAATGACCGTAGAACAACTGAAAACGCAATTAGGTCAGTTCGGTATCACCCCGCAACAAATGTTTGACCAAATGAACCTCACTTTAGAACGGATGAAAGCCGAGCTAGAAAAACAGGCTTAGTCAATTTTAGATTTTGGATTGGCAATTAATCCAAAATCCAAATTGCGCTAGAAGCGCACCAAAGCTGCGACCCAAAATCTCAAATTATTGTGACTTGGGGCGAGAAAACTGAGAAGGTGACTTGAAGTTTTCTACTGGTGTGTTCTTAAGTGCCTTCTCCATAAAATCTTTCCAGATGGGAGCGACCATAACACCACCTGTTGCATGGTCAGCTAATTGTCTGTTGTCGTCTCTCCCTACCCAAACCGCAGTTGTTAACTGTGGCACAGTACCAACAAACCAAATATCTTTTTCTGATGATGTTGTTCCCGTCTTACCGGCGGCTGGACGACCGATCGCAGCACCTTTACCAGTACCTTCAGAAATTACCGATCGCATCACATCAAGAATTGCTGCTGATGCCCAAGGATCGAGAACTAGCTGAGGCTTGGGAGTATTATCTAGCAATACATTACCACTACTATCAGTGACACGAGCAATTACAGTTGGTGGTGACTGCCAACCATAATTAGCAAATGTGGCATAAGCACTAGCCATTTCCAGAGGTGTAACACCAATTGCACCAAGAGGCAAGGAAGTAACAGGTTCCATCGGACTCATAATACCCAAGGTACGACAAGTTTCGATCACTCGATTCATTCCCACAGCCTTACCAATCTTGATTACAGGAATGTTTCGTGACTGGGCTAAAGCTGTTCTAATTGGCATCGATCCCCTAAAACTGTTATCGTAATTTCTGGGTGAGTACCAACCGTTACCATCTCGATAGCTGACTGGAGAATCCTCTACTGTTGAGTCTGCCGTATATTTACCAGTAGCAAAAGCAGTATAATATACAAACGGTTTAAAAGAAGATCCGGGTTGGCGTTGAGCTTGAGTTGCCCGATTGAATTCACTGGTCTTAGGATCTATACCGCCTACCAATGCTTTGATAAAATGTGTGCGCGGATCAATTGACACCAGCGCCATTTGGTTTTTAGATAATCCCTGATCTAAAAGTGCTTTATGCCACTTAGTGACGGTTTCCTCTGCCATTATTTGGAACTTGGCATCAACTGTAGTTTGCACCCGCATCCCACCTTTGAGTAGTGTGTCACGCCCAAACTTTTTAGCCAATTCCTGCGCTACGGTGTTGGTTACATAGGGTAGGGCACTACCTTGAAAGGATTTGATTTTACCAAGTTTGATTTCCTGCTTGAGGGCATTGTCATACTCAGACTGGTCGATCCAGTTTAATTCCAGCATCCGCCCCAGCACTTCTTTTTGTTTCTGTTTTGCCAGCTTCATGCTCACAAAGGGGCTGAATTCTTCTGGTGCTTGGATCAAACCCGCCATCATTGCTGACTCACCCAAGGTTAAATATTCTGATGACTTATTAAAGTAACTGCGGGCTGCCGTTTGTACACCATAATTATTATGACCCCAATAAACTTGATTGAGGTACATTTCTAAAATTTGGTCTTTGGTAAGAATTTGCTCTAACCTGATTGCTAGCACTGCCTCCGCTAACTTGCGGGTAAAGGCACGTTTTTGAGATAAAAACAGGTTTTTTACCAATTGCATAGTAACAGTAGAGCCACCCTCTTTGACTCCACCTGCTACCGCATTAACTACTATAGCCCGGCCAACACCAGTAGGGTTAATACCGTGGTGATCGTAGAAGTGGTTATCTTCACTTGCTAATACAGCCCGTTTTAAATTCGGGGAAATTCTATCCAGGGGTACGACTTCCCGGTTGGCTTCCCCGTGGATACTCGTTAAAAGTTTACCCTTAACGTCATAGATGTAAGTTGTTTCTGAGGGAAAGAAGTTACGTAGCTGTCTTACATCTGGCAAGTTACGGAAACTAATGGCTAAACCAACCAGTCCTCCGGCTACAATGGAACTTGCCAACATGGTAATTGAGAGGAGAGTACCGCCAGTTACCTGACCGACTCCTTTCAAAAACTCAAAACCTGATGAAGCCCGACGTTGTGGCTGTTTATCTTCAAAAGTCCTAGAAGACGACACGGCGATTTCACTTCCTCTCTTATAAATTTAACTGTAATTGATTGGACGAAGCAAGGCGGTTAATTTTTTGCAATTATAGTAGTTTGGCAGATGAGAAAGTGGATAAATTGCAAGTGTTTATAACCAACTTAACTTCTAGCGGGCAAAACATAGCTAACAGTGGATTTTCTAGTATGACGCAAGATTTTTCTTGGCTGCGTCGTGGTGTTGTAGAAGTTTTTCCACAACCAGTTGATGTTAACAGTGAAAGTCTAGAAAAGCTTTTGCTAACTACAAACCAACCTTTGAGGATCAAACTTGGGATTGACCCTACTGGTACTGATATTCATCTCGGTCATAGCATACCAGTACGGAAACTGCGAGGGTTTCAAGATGCAGGCCATATAGCAGTTTTAATTATTGGCGATTTTACAGCACGCATTGGCGATCCGACTGGGAAATCTGAGGTGCGCCGTCAGCTTACAGAAGCAGATGTCGCCCAAAATGCCCAGACTTATCTCGATCAAGTACGTCCTATCTTGGATTTTGACACACCAGGAAGGTTAGAGGTGCGTTATAACTCCGAATGGCTCTCTAAGCTCAACTTAGAGAAAATTTTGGAGTTACTCTCGACGATGACAGTGGGGCAGATGTTGGCGAAAGAAGGATTTGCCGATCGCTATAAGAAAGAGAATCCGATTTTTATCCATGAGTTCCTATACCCGTTAATGCAAGGTTTCGATTCCGTTGCTGTTGAAGCAGATGTGGAATTAGGAGGGACAGATCAAAAATTTAACATCGCTGTAGGCAGAGATTTGCAGCGCCATTTTGGTCAAAAGCCTCAGTTTGGGATGCTGCTGCCAATTTTGATTGGTACAGATGGGGTGCAAAAAATGTCCAAGTCTTTAGGTAATTATATTGGGCTGTCGGAACATCCGGGGCAAAAATATCAAAAATTACAAGGGGTTCCAGATAATCTACTGGAGGAGTATTTTGAACTGCTGACAGATTTACCTTTGGATAATTTGCCAGAAAATCCCCGCGATCGCCAAACACTTTTAGCTTATGAAGTTGTCAAGCAGTACCACGGCGAAACCGCCGCTAAAGAAGCAAAAGAAGCAGCCCAAAGTGGTGGTAAAGAAGGTGCAGTTCCTGAATTTTCTCTAGCTAAGGTATCGCAGTTTCCCGCTAAGTTAGCTTATATTTTATGCGTTAGCGGCTTGTGTAAAAGTACTAGCGAAGGCAAGCGGAAAATTCAAGAGCGTGGTGTCTGCTTAGATGGCGATCGCATTACCGATGTTGATACTACTTTTGCTGATTCTGCCCAGTTACAAGGTAAGGTTTTACAAGTTGGGAAAAATAAGTTTGTGCGTTTAGTGCCTTAGATGGGAAGTGGGGAGTAGGGAATGGGGAATGGGGAACAGGCACAAAAACGAGTTATAGTGCCTTTGGATGTGCCAGATGAAGAAAGTGCGATCGCTCTTATAGATCAACTCCCGCAAGTCGGTTTTTGGAAAGTCGGCTTAGAGTTGTTTACCAGCACTGGCCCAAAAATTCTAGAAGTTATCAAGTCCAAGGAAAAACGCATTTTCTTAGATTTAAAGTTTCACGATATCCCGAACACAGTTGCTGGTGCTTGTCGTAGTGCGGCTCGTTACGGGGTAGATTTATTGACAATTCATTCTACATCTGGTATTGAAGCCCTGAAAGCTGCAACAGAAGCGGCACAAGAAGGGGCTGCCCAAGCGGGTGTAAAACCGCCTAAGTTAATTGCTATTACCTTGTTAACGAGCATTTCTGCTAGACAGTTGGCGTTTGATTTAAAGATTCCCCTAGAATTACCAGAATACGCCCTAGAAATGGCATTGCTGGCTCAAGAGGCGGGATTGGATGGGGCAGTTTGTTCGCCCCAAGAGGCGGCACAGTTGCGAGAAACTTGTGGAGATGACTTTTTGCTAGTTTGTCCGGGAGTTAGACCAATTTGGGCTGATATTGGCGATCAAAAGCGATCGCTCACCCCAGCCCAAGCAATTATTGCCGGTGCAGATTATCTAGTAATTGGCCGTCCCATAACTACTGCTACTGAGCCGGAGTTAGCTTGGAGGAGGATTTCTGAGGAGTTAACCACAGTGGCATGAAGCTAAGAGTCAATGAGAAACTGGGGGATAGGGTGCAGGGTGTAGGGCAGAAAAATCTTGCCTCTTCATTCAGGAAGAAAAATTATAGTTGGCTTTTAGCTTGTGGCTTTTGGGTTTTCGGAGCAAATATCTTTGCTTATCCAGCGTTATCGACAAACCCCACCCCTAACCCCTCGGCAATAGCAGAAAGGGAAAATGTCAACGACGGGGCGAAGTCTTGGTGTTCTGAGCAAAATTTAGAAACATTAACTATACAGCTACTCGCAGATTTACCTAGTTATACCAATCGCGCTACTCAACGCGCCCGTCGCCTTAGCAGAAGCAGCGATATTTACAGTTATGTGCTAGTGGCAGGAAAACCTGAGTTTGCTCCTCTGCCCCTTAATCTTGAAGAATATGGTGCAGATGCATCTAAAAACTCTGCATCAGGAATTGAGCAAGTTTTCTTTACTACTTTGGGACGGCAGTACATAGGAAGGAAAGCGTTAGAATTGCAGGAATTCCACTGGCTGTTGTTGACTAAAACTACAACTGGTTGGCGTTTAGTGATGATGTTTTCTCAAACTAGCTCCAATTCAGCACAGCAGCCATTATCGCCGCCACGGGATAGTAGTAACGGCACTGTTGCCCAAGGGGTTAAAACTTGGTTACGCGATTGTCAAGCTGGAAGTGTCCGACAGATGCGTGCTGTGAGCGAAAGTCCACGCTTAGTGGACTGAATTAGACCTGTCCGAAATATTAACTTGGTGTCAAAAGAATGGTAGAACGGAATTTTGACCGTCTACCAAACCAATTCCCAATCCCCATTTACCGCGTAACTCGCCGCATATAATTTCCCCATAACTGAGCAGCTTGAGCGCTGCTACCAGACGTGGGGGAATTATTGTCGTTTCCCAACCAAACACCAGTTACCAGCCGCCGACTAGGAATAAAACCGATGAACCATAAGTCAACGTTTTTATCAGTCGTGCCTGTTTTTCCAGCTTCCCCCAGTCCCAGAGCCGCACTACGACCAGTACCTCTTGTGATGACACCATGCATCAAACTAGTCATCTCGTCGGCTACACCATTCGTCAGTACTCGTTTGTTGGCATCTGGATCTTGATCGAAGGAGTAGATTACACGGCAGGTTTTGATATCATTGCGATCGCGGCAATCACCACTGTCTAAAATTCGGTTAATCGCATGGGGAGGATTCCACACTCCCCGATTGCTAATAGCGCCAAAAGCACCAGTCATTTCCAAAACATTGACCACACTTTGACCCAGTACTAAGCCAGGAACCGGATCTAGGTTTGACTTTATTCCCAAATTCTGCGCCATTGCCACCACTTTATTCAGCCCGATTTCTCTGGCAACTCGTAGGGCGATGGGATTTTCTGAAAGAGCAAGCCCGGTAGCAATATCTAAACTAGTGTCAGCACCAGCACGACAGGGTTTATAAGTAAAGCCTTGCCAAGTTAAAGGGGCGCAAGAATAACTTTTTGATTCGGAAATTCCCTGTTGAATAGCAGCAGTGTAAGTAAAGATTTTGAAGGTGGAACCTGGTTGTCTTTTGGCTTGAACGGCACGATTGAACTGACTTTTTTTGTAATCAGTTCCGCCTACCATTGCCAAGATGCTGCCTGTGCTGGAGTCAAGAGTTACCAAAGCCCCTTGAGAAAAATTAAAACTTCCACCAGCGTTGTTGACTGAATTCCGTAACGCTGATTCTGCTTGGCTCTGTACAGATGGATCGAGCTGGGTTTCAATGATATAATTCCCTTCGTTTGCCGCTCCTTGTCCTAAGATTGATTCCAGTTCAGAAAACACATAACTGTAAAAATAAGGAGCGATCGTCTTAGATTGCTGTTCACAAACTTTAGGACTAACTTGGACGGTAGAGCGTCTAGCTCGATTCGCATCTTCAGGTTTGATTTTGCCCATTTCCAGCAACCGCTTAATTACGCGATTCCGGTATTCAGCTGCTTCTAGCTTATTTGGCCCATCCCCGCAAAAATCAAATGCGTTGGGAGCAGGTAAAATTCCTACCAACGTTGCTGCTTCTGCCAAAGTTAATTCTTTAGCTGGCTTCTCAAAGTAATACCGGGCTGCATCCTCAAAGCCAGAGGTATCTCCCCCTAAAAAAACCCGATTTAAGTACATCAGCAAAATTTCATCTTTGCTGTAAAAGGTTTCTAGCTTGAGGGCGACAACTGCCTCTCGCAATTTGCGTCCAAGGGTATCCTGTCTACCTACATACTCTCGGAACAGACTGCGGGCAACTTGCTGCGTAACAGTGCTGGCTCCTTGTTGCACATCTCCGCTACGGCTATTGATCAATACGGCTCGTAAAATCCCCAGAGGGTCAACCCCAAAGTGCCAGTAATAACGAGTATCTTCTGAAGCCACCACCGCAGCAGGCAAATAAGGGCCAAATTCCTCTAAACGCTTCATATCTACATGAGAGGTTGTTCGAGGCTCTCTGAGCGGGGTGGCTCCATCACGAGCGTAAACAACTACTGGGGCGCGTGTAGCTGTTGGTAGGGGTCTAACTGAAAATTTCAGCCATTCTACGCCAATCACTAAAGCTAACAGGGCGCTGACACCGCCGACACCATAAGCTGTAACACTTGCAGCTTTGACATACCAGGCTGGTGGATCGACGTATTGCAAGCGCACAGAAGCGGCGAGTTCTGGGGGCCCCAGGGTGAGAATATCGCCGTGACGCAGTTCCAGGGAATTAACACGACGCTTGCCACGATAAATGCCATTGGTAGAGTTTTCGTCTTTGATGACGAAAACTGGTGTGCGCTGAGTAGAATTCCGCGATAGCGACAGGTGAATTTGGCTGACAACAGGGTTACGGACGACGATATCGCTGGATTTGGAGCTACGACCGAGAATATAGCGATCGCCCAACAGTGGATAGACCTCTGCTTTATCCGCCCCCGCATCCTGCACCCAGAGTTCTGGTACTTTGGCATTAGGCTTGAGCGCCAGTTTGGAAAAATCAACCCTAGCTTGGATAGTATGGACTGCTTGAGTCAGTTGACCAATTAACGTTTGTGGCTTTTGAGGGGGTTGGGGAAAACTCATCGGCTATTCACATCACACTTTTTAGTGAAGAATCGGGCGAATTACAATTTAGATGTTAGTCTTTCATCATTTTACTCATAAGCCAAAGCATAAATTAGCTATACTGAATTTTTTGCTCTAATTTATACTTAATCTTACTTTGCTATCAAAATTAGGTTGTCATTTTCGTCACTCGTTTACAAAGGCATAAATTTCTTTCCTCTTCTCAAGAGCTTGTATTGTGTACATTTCTTCGTTCAGTAACTACAAACAGAATTTTTACCAATGTGTTTATAAATACTAATTATCAAGAAGCAACAAATTTAATTTTTAACAATTTTACATATCCACAGATTCTGAAACAAACCAAAATATCTTCATTTAGGAAGATTTTCTAAATCTTATTGTCTGTTTTAATGGGCCGAGTGTTCCGTTGAGGTTAATTTCAGAATGATGGGAAAATCTCTGACCCTGATTGGTACAGCTTTATCTTTGGCTCTCACCACTAATATTGCTGTAGCCGAATCCAGTAAATCCCCCATAGCCCAATCCAGTAGCGAATCTACTAGTGCACCAACGGAAATCAAGATGTCGCCAGAAGGCATGAAAATTCTGTGCGAGTATTTCCCGCTTAACTCTCGCTGTCCTGGCGGTACAGCAGCCAACCCCAGCGCTCCTAGTAGCACTACAGTACCAGCAGAAACCACACCTAGTAACAGCACCACTCCCGAAAGCACTCCAGCACCAGGAAGCATGAAACCACCTGGATCTGGCAGCCCCGAAAGCACTCCAGCACCAGGAAGCGTTACCCCACCCGAACCTGGCGCTCCTAGCAACTTAACTCCAGCACCAGGAAGCGTTACCCCACCCGAACCTGGCGCTCCTAGCAGCACTACCGTACCAGGAAGCGTTACCCCACCTGAACCTGGCACTCCTGGCAGCACTACCGCACCAGGTGTAAACTCTCCCAGTACTCCAGGCTCTAGTACTCCTGCCACAGGTAATTAAATTAAAAGCTGGGGCATAATCTGAATACTAATTTGCCATCAGCGATCGCCGGTGCATCTTGATTTTCTGCACCAGTTATATAAAACTGGTGTAGGATAAAAATCTTTGGAATCTTATAGATAAAGTCTTCGCATATAAGACTGAGCAAGGGTTTCATTAATCAATAGCCTGGGATGATTCATCCCAGGCTTAATAGTTTAGAAAGGCTCGAGGCAGAAGGCATTTTTAGCCGGAGGAATACTACCCTCTACTTCCTACCTGATTCACTGCGACCTACCAGTTGAAGTCGGTGTTTTTTCCAAGGAAGCAATTAATAGGCAAACAATACCGATACTAATAAATGAATCTGCCACATTAAATACAGCAAAGTTAATCAGACGAAAATCAAGAAAATCAACAACGTATCCTAATACAAAGCGATCGATACCGTTGCCCATAGCTCCACCTAAAATCAAGCCATAGCCCAACTGATCCCACAAATTTAACGTTGGGCCAAACAAGGCCAAAGCTATCAATACTAAACTGACTCCTAAAGATAGCCAGCGCAACCACTCGACTTTTCCACTTAATAGACTAAAAGCGGCACCAGTGTTAGTCACATAGGTGAAGTGAAATATCCCAGGTAAGAGTGGTAGTGTCTGCCCCAAGCTAAAGGTTTGCACCACCCAGTATTTTGTTATTTGGTCTAAGAAAAAAGCTATGAAGGCAGCAATCCAGAAAAGGCGATTTTTTAAACGCATGAAACTAGGGGCTAAGGACTAAGGACTAAGGACTAGGGACTAGGTAGAAGAATTTTAAACTTTAAATAAATTTCTAGCCCCTAGCCTCTAGCTCCTTCATAACTAATAAAACATTAAGTGACGCAATATATATGCTATTACAGTAACGGCACAGACCACACTTAATTGCCCTGGTAGTGCAAACCAAGAGTATCTAAGGATTGCTTGCATCAAAGGTAGATTTTCTGTGCCTTTCCACTGAAAAATATAGCTAATAATCAAATAAGTGATACCGCATAGATGGAGAGTTAACAAGCCACAGATGCAACTAAAAGCGAGAGTTTCTAGTCGAGGTCTAGCTTTAAAGGCAAACAAGCCACAAATCCAAGCTCCAGGAATAAAGCCTAGTAGATAGCCAAACTGAGATAACTTAACATAACCAATACCTCCGCCATCGGCAAATACAGGTAATAAGGTTAGTCCCATCACTAAATAGGCTATTTGCGAGAGCGCACCGGCATTTTTGCCCCCTAAACAACCCACCAACAGTACTGCGCCAATTTGAAAAGTGACACCTAAAGAAAAAGTCTGAATTCCGTGCTTACTCCAATTCCAAGGAAAGGTGATGCCATAGGCTTCTAGGAAGGTGCCACCCATTGTTAGGAGTAAGCCAATCATAGACCATAGTAATTGATTGGAAGCAGCAAACATTTATCAGGCAACCAGGAAAAGGCAAAAGGGAAAATCAACAGCAACTAGTATGTTCATTAGTATTGAAATGAAATTTGTGCTGACACCTCTAAGAATTAGCATATTTTTTTTTGCCTTTTTGGTATGTAACTTTTCAGTTCTGCAAATTATCGCTTAGGTGTCTATAGCTGTAATGTTATTGACTGAAGCCTAGTCTGATTATGGTATTTGACCTAATACGCAGTAAAGTTAGCAAAATTTAGTATTTAAACTAAGTTTTTCGATTCAGCGCCAACTTATGCTACAAAATGTTAAAGATAGTTCTTTAATTCACGATTTTTTAGCGATCGCCCTGCCTACTCTCTATAAAATAGGCAATTGACGGTTTTTCTTGTACTTTCTCTAAACTTAGATTGTTTACTTATGACTTTTATCCTACTTAGACCTCTAAGCAGCAAGAACTTTCATCACTTCTCAAATTTATTTTAAGTTTTACATGATACCACAATTTGTCATTTTTTATCACTGGACTAACAAAGCTACACTAAAATAATAAAGTTTAGTAAATATATGCAACCAACTTACTGTGGTACTATTTGTAACGTCTGATTAGCAATAGCAGTATAAATTTTATCAAGTAAAAGTAGAAACGAGTGTTTGTTCTTCATCAAAAAAAAACAAGCATTTTTTTCTTTGTTAACCTATCCTTTACCTTGACATTCATTCTTTAGGGGTATCCTTAGAAGCGCTCACCTGAAAAGTTACCCAAACTATTGATAGCGATGCCCTCACCTGTTAGTGTAATAAAAATTCATCGCCTCACAGCTTCAATTTCAGTGTTAGCACTGACATTCAGCCTAGCTGCATGTGGTGGCGGACAGCAAAACCCAGATAATACGGCCACCAAGGAGACTCCTTCTGGCACTGCTACAGATACTACTGCCTCCAGCACAACCAAATTAGATTTGGGTGGAAATATCAAGTTAAGCGGGGCCGGTGCGTCTTTTCCAGCACCACTGTATGATACATGGTTTACGGATCTAAACAAAAAATATCCAAATCTGCAAGTTGACTATGCCTCAGTTGGTAGCGGTGCTGGAGTTGAGCAATTTATTAAAGGCACTGTAGACTTTGGTGCTAGCGATGTTGCCATGAAGGATGAAGAAATCCAGAAGGTACCAGCAGATAAAGGCGTTATTTTACTGCCTGTAACAGCTGGTAGCATCGTGCTAGCTTACAACTTACCAGATGTTGCAGAACTAAAGCTACCACGAGCCGTTTATGCTGATATTCTACTAGGCAAAATCACCTCTTGGGACGATCCCCAAATTGCCAAGGCTAACCCAGGTGCAAAGCTTCCTAAAGACAAAATCACAGTTGTTTATCGTTCAGATGGTAGCGGAACAACAGGTGTGTTTACGAAACACCTCAGCGCTATTAGCCCAGAGTGGAAAACTAAAGTTGGTGAAGGCAAAACTGTCAACTGGCCTACGGGAGTTGGTGCTAAGGGAAATGAGGGTGTAACCGCCCAAATCCAACAAACACAAGGTTCTATTGGTTATGTCGAGTACGGCTATGCCAAACAAAATAGTCTCAAGTTTGCGGCTTTGGAAAACAAAGGCGGTAAGTTTATTGTACCTAGTGAAGAGTCAGCCTCTAAAACTCTGGCATCAGCAACTCTACCCCCGGATCTGCGCGTCTTCATTTCCGATCCAGAAGGGGCTGATTCCTATCCTATCGTCACTTACACCTGGATTTTGGCTTACAAGAAATATCCCAATGCGGCAAAAGCTAAGGCAGTTGAAGCTGCGATCGAATACGCTTTAACTGAGGGACAAAAACAGGCTACGACATTAGGGTATGTTCCTCTACCCCAAAACGTGATCGCAAAGGTGGCTGCTGCTGCCGATCAAATTAGTCCAGAGTATAAAATCTCTGTTGGTAGTGCTACCAGCGCTACCAAGTAGCTACAGCTAAGACATGAGGCATTCCTAGACAATAATTTTTAGGCTGCTTACTAAATTCATGAGGCAACAATTTTGTTGAGATGGTTGCCTCCCGTATCTTCCTCTGATTTAATTGTGAAAGTCGGTAGTCATGACTACAAATTCTCAAAATCTTTCATCAGCGACAAAAAATCGCTCTGATGTAGAAAAGTCCCTAGATCGGGGTTTTATTTGGCTTACTAAAATTTTCGCCTTTGGGGTTGCTGCCACTTTATTATGGATCGGCTTACAGGTTGCGATCGCTTCTTGGCCTGCTATCCAAAAGTTTGGTGCTAGCTTTTTAGCCAACACCACTTGGAACCCAGTTAATGATACCTACGGGGTGCTACCTCAAATTTATGGAACTCTCTTGAGTTCTTTTATCGGTCTACTGATAGCTGTACCGATTGGAGTTGGTACAGCTATTATCCTCAGCGAGGACTTTTTACCCGCCAAAGTGAAGTTGGTACTGGTATTTGCGGTAGAACTGCTCGCAGCTATTCCCAGCGTTGTCTACGGCGTATGGGGTATTTTCGTTTTAGTGCCTATCATAACTAACTTGGGAAAATGGCTCAATAGTTATTTTGGCTGGATACCATTTTTTAGCACCTCCCCTACAGGGCCAGGAATGTTACCGGCGGGAGTCATATTAGCAATTATGACTTTGCCCATCATCACAGCCCTATCGCGTGATGCCTTAATTTCTATACCACCCAGTTTGCGCCAAGCCTCTGTAGGATTAGGAGCAACCCGATGGGAAACGATTTTGCAAATCCTGATTCCAGCCGCCTTTTCAGGGATAGTTAGTGCTGTGATGTTGGCACTCGGTCGGGCAATGGGAGAAACAATGGCTGTAACCATGTTGATTGGTAATTCCAACAACATTAGTATCTCACTGTTAGCACCAGGCAATACAATTTCTTCGCTACTGGCGAATCAATTTTCCGAAGCTAGTGGTTTGCAAGTTTCGGCTTTAATGTACGCTGCTTTAGTTCTATTCTTCTTGACGCTGATAGTCAATATCATGGCCGAGTTTATCGTTCTGAGAGTCAAGCGACTGTAGCTTAAGTTTTGGGTTGAATTATGACTTCTAGTTTTCCAGAGCGCAGTTTAATTCGCGCTCCTATGTCTCAAAGGACACTGTTTAATACCGTAATGACTGTGGCTGCATTTATCTGTGGGGTATTGGCACTTGTGCCTTTGCTAGCAGTGCTTTCTTACGTCATTATTCAAGGTTTTAGCAGTTTGAATCCTAGCATCTTTTTTGAACTGCCGCCCAAAGCTTTACAAAAGGGAGGCGGTTTTGGTAATGCAATCTTGGGCACACTATTAATGGTAGGAATTGCTGCCTTTATTAGTATCCCGTTTGGTGTTTTAGCAGCGATTTATATCACAGAATTTAGCTCGGCTAAAGTTGCAAGATGGGTACGTTTTGCAGCTAACGTATTGAGTGGAGTCCCCTCAATTATTGCTGGGGTATTTGCATACGGGATTGTGGTTTTGACACTGGTCAAGTTAAACTTAGGATCGTACTCTGCCCTCGGTGGAGGTTTTGCACTGGCAATTTTGATGTTGCCAATTATTGTCCGAACCACTGATGAAGCCTTACAGCTAGTATCGCAAGATTTGCGACAAGCATCTGTAGGGTTAGGAGCAACTAACTTTCAAACAGTGAGTCAAGTAGTTTTGCCAGCAGCCCTACCAGCAATTGTAACTGGGGCAACGCTAGCGATCGCCAGAGCATCTGGAGAAACTGCACCTTTACTATTTACCGCCCTGTTTTCCAATTTTTGGCCGGATAGCTTATTCCAACCAACAGCTTCCCTTGCTGTTTTGGTTTACAAATATGCTATTTCTCCGTTTAAAAATTGGCAATCACTAGCCTGGGCAGCATCTTTGATTTTGGTATTGATGGTTTTGATCACAAGCATCATTGCTCGCTGGGCTACTCGCAAAAAAGCTTAGGGAAACAGCTTACACATAGCGGATTTGTATCGCTAAAACTAATACTGCACTTAATTTATGGCTACTAATATTAGCACAGTCAACGGTACTGAAACTGTTTTACGCACTGAAAACTTGAACGTTTACTACGGCAAATTTTTAGCCTTGCAAAATATCTGGCTAGATATACCAAAAAATCAGGTGACAGCCTTTATCGGCCCTTCTGGTTGTGGTAAAAGTACATTGTTACGATGCTATAACCGCCTCAATGATCTGATTGAGTCATTCCGGGCAGAAGGTAAAATACTTTTTTACGATAAAAATTTGTATGCATCCGACATCGATCCTGTAGAAGTGCGTCGGAGAATTGGGATGGTGTTTCAAAGACCAAACCCGTTTCCCAAATCAATTTATGACAATATTGCTTTTGGAGCCAAAATCAACGGTTACAAAGGTAATATGGATGAATTAGTAGAACGGAGTTTGCGGCAAGCAGCTTTGTGGGATGAAGTAAAAGATAAGCTGCGACAAAGTGGTTCATCTTTATCTGGTGGACAACAACAGAGGTTATGTATTGCTCGTGCGATCGCAGTGCAACCTGAAATTATCTTAATGGATGAACCTTGCTCCGCTCTCGACCCTATTTCCACATTGCGGGTTGAAGAACTCATTCACCAACTTAAAGAGCAATATACCATTGTTATCGTTACCCATAATATGCAGCAAGCAGCGCGGGTTTCTGACAAGACAGCCTTTTTCAATGTCAAAACGACAGAAACGGGAGGTCGTAACGGCTACATGGTAGAGTACGAAGCAACAGAACTAATTTTCAACAATCCTCAGCAGCAAGATACCAAAGATTACGTTAGCGGCAGGTTTGGATAAGTCGATAGATATTACACATTGTTGATGTAAGAGCATTGAGGGATACTCGGAAATTAAAGCTGTGCGATATTCCTCTAGTTTTTTATTTGTTCGTCAAGATTAGCGTAGGCGTAGCCCGCCGCAGGCATCGCTTGAGCGATTACGGCTGTTTCTCGATCGAGAAAAACAATAATAAGGTTATTTAACATAAAGCTTGGTTTGGGTGGTTTACCACACCCACTCCAAAAATCTAAAGCAAAATAGTAGGTGTATTTACACCGTGCTTCAGTTTTGGACTTCAGACTATTTTAAAGCGGGTGGCGGGAATCGAACCCGCATTAATAGCTTGGAAGGCTATAGTTTTACCACTAAACTACACCCGCAACTTTCCAACTTATTAAGTATAACATAGCTTTTAGAAAAATTCAAGCATCTAGTTAGAATTAGCAGGCTGGATTTTGATTCGTACAAACAAATTACTCAAATCTGGTTTTTTACCATCGTTGTTGTGAGCGGCAAGAAAGTTTTCTGTTTTGAAAACATCATTAAGAACTCGCTCGTATGTGCTTTTTTCACTTTGTAGTGTTGTTGGTTCTATTTCTAGAACTACAGCCTGTTGAAACTTGCCATTGCGATCGATTATTAAACTAACAAGCATCTGTGCAGGCTTAACTTCGGAATCGCTTGGGAGAAAACTTGAGTCTAATTGTTTTGAGTTGCTTCCCGTGTATGAAGCGATAACATCGGGTAAAGCATCTTGTCGAAATCCTCTTGTTTGTATAAATTTAATCATTTCATTTCTCAGCAGAGGAGCTACTATTGCTACCGATGCTCCCCCAGTCGGAGTTGATGGAGTTTCTCTAGTCGAAGGTGGTGGAGTTTCCCTAGCTGGAGTTGGTGAAGTTTCTCCAGTCGGAGTTGGTGGAGTTGATGGAATACCTGTTGGTAGTGCCGTTCCCTTTCCCAGTGTGATTTCTTGACGGCGTTTCCAAGGTAGATTACCGACTGGAACCGTAGGTGTTGGCGTAACTATAGGTTTGGGTGTGGCGATCGCTTTTGGTGTAACTGTAGGTTTGGGGGTGGCGATCGCTTTCGGTGTAATTGTAGGTTTGGGGGTGGCGATTGCTTTCGGTGTAACTGTAGGTTTGGGGGTGGCGATCGCTTTCGGTGTAACTGTAGGTTTGGGGGTGGCGATCGCTTTCGGTGTAACTGTAGGTTTGGGTGTGGCGATCGCTTTCGGTGTAACTGTAGGTTTGGGCGTAGATGCAGGAATTCTCTGTTGTCTATTAGGTTGAGAGGCGTAAATTCGACTCTTTTGCTGGAGATTATCAGCAGAATTTATTGCCCCAAAATCTTCATTTCTGGGCGTAGTTCGTGCTGTTACAGACTTTTGAGTTGTGGATGCTGGCTTTGGCGAAACTCTTTTGGCCGTGGATTTTGTTTCAGGAGGAATGTCTATCAATTCAACAGGAACAGCTGATTGGCTTTGCTGGGGAAACCACAGACTAAATCCATTAGATGAGCGTATTAGCCAGAACGCCAGCAAGTGCAGAGAGACTGAACCTATAACGACAGAAATCCACAAACCTGGTGGGTCAGTGTGTCGCCTCCAGACTTTGGCTGGAATTGGAGTTTTGTCTGCAACCGATGGTGTCATATTATATAAACTGGATATGATTAGGCACTCTTACTCATTGCTAATGCTGTGACGTACCTACACCGCCTGAGTACAGGTCGGTGTAGGCTTCTCAAAGACTCCTCATTGAGGACATATTTTGAGCTTTTAGATCGTGCGTCCCACGATTCTTTATGTTTATAGCCGCGTTCAAATCTCTACACAAACTGATATTGCAATTAGGACAATTATGTATTCTTTGAGATAACGGCTTTTTGACCTTTTGGCCACAACCAGAACACTCTTGACTAGTACCATTCGGATTTATAGCAACTACCGACAGTCCAGCATTTTCGGCTTTGACTGTTAGTATCGAAATAAATTGACCCCAACCAGCGTCGTTTATACTTTTAGCCAATCGTGTTTTAGCTAGTCCTTTGATATTTAGTTTTTCGACTGCAACAACATCATACTTTTTGAGTAAGTGTTTAGCAGTTTTGAAATGGAAATCTTTTCGAGTATCGGCAACTTTTTTGTGCTGTTTACCCAGTTTTTGAATAGCTTTTTTGCGACGGTTAGAACCCTTCTTACGCCTAGATACTTTACGTTGTGCTGATTTTAATCTCCGTTCAGCTTTGCGTAAATGTTTCGGTGCGGCAATTCTAGAGCCATCCGACGCAACATAGAAATCAATTAAGCCTACATCAATACCAACAATATTGTCAGGTTTAAAATCAGGTTTAATTGTGGGAACTGTTTTATCATCAAGACTTAGGGTTGCGTAATAGCCATCTGCTTTTTTAGTTATAGATAAAGTCTTGATATCAAACCCGTCCGGTATTGGGCGATGAACAATTACTTTTATAACGCCTATTTTTGACAGTGTTATTTTGCGGAAAACGCGGACTTGGGGTCTCCCCAAGTGGAGCGATTTTCCAAGACAATCGTTTTGAAAATGCTCTTTTTTGAATTGTGGATAGGTGAAAGTCTTGTATTGACCTTTACCCTTGAATCTAGGCTTACCGCTACGTTTGCCGTTAGCATCACCTTTTAGCCAACGGTCAAAAGCTATCTCAACTTTTTTAGGGACTTCCTGTAGAACTTGAGAATGAATGCTTTTGTACCAAGGGCGGTCTTTTTTTAGTTGGGTTAGCGTTGCCTGTTGACTAAAGCGATTAGGTTTATCTTTTAACTCTGGGATATGACAAACAATAAGTGAGCATCTATCTTGTGGGCATCTGTTTTGCTCATACCAGTCAAACCTCTGAGCAAGCTGATAATTATACTGACAGCGCAGCATATCTAATGTGTTGTCAATTTTTTCGGCTTGCTCTTTCGTGGGTTTTAATCGGTACTGATAGGATGTTTTCACTTGCTCGACCAAATCAGTGTTATTTTTTTAGTATACACTGATTTAGACATAATATGAAAAATGATTTTGGCATCCATTGGAAGGTCTGTTAGTGATCTGAAGGTACATTTAGTATTGGTGACTAAATATCGGCGCAAAGCCTTCACTTCAGTTATGTTGAGTAGACTAAATACTGTAATGCAAGAATTACTAGAAAAGTGGGATTGTAAACTGGTAGAATTTAGTGGTGAAGATGATCGCGTACACCTACTTTTTCAGTATCACCCAGATGTTGAATTAAGCAAATTAGTGAATAATTTGAAGTCTGTATCGTCTAGAAAACTACGCCAAGAATTTACAGAACATCTAGAAAGTTTTTACTGGAAAGACGTATTTTGGAGTGGTTCTTATTTTGTTGCTAGTTGTGGTGGCGTTACAGTCTCTACACTCAGAAAATATATTGAAGCACAAGAATTACCCGCAGAATCAACGTAAGAATTTGCTCGTCTCCTCCATGTTCTCCTCACTCGCCTACGGCATTGGTCGGAGAACTGTCGTCAACTCACGCGCATTCATCCCACACTCCTAAAAGTGAGATGTGGGGCTTCTGCTGAAACTAGTTAAAATACCAGTCTAAATTTTAGCGATTAACCATTACCTCTGGTGTAACAGCAAAGGTCAAAACTGTTTCATCCACTCCTTTAAGTTCTAGCGGACTACCTTTAGTAATTTCTTCTTCCTGCAAATAATCTGCTACGGCAGCAGAAACCAGGATTGTACCCGGAACAGCAGCAGCTTGCAACCTTGCAGCAATATTTACACTCGGGCCAATAGCAGTATAATCAGCCCGTTCAGCACCACCAAACATCCCCACAACAGCAGTACCTTGGTGGATACCGCACCGAAACTGGACGCTAGTAAGTCTGTCACCATCAAATACACCTTGATCTCGCCAGCGCTGATTCAAGTCAGCCAGTGAGCGGTGCATTGCTCTGGCTGTATTGATGGCACGACGCACTTGTTCGTTAGGGGTTAGCTCTTCTGGCGCTCCATATAAAGCTAAGATCGCATCTCCCATAAATTTATCTACAGTGCCGCCATTGCCAAATACAACCTTGGTCATAGCTTCTAAATATTCATTTAGCAATTCTGCGACTCGTCGGGATCTGAGAGTATTTGATAGCTGTGTAAAACCCACGATGTCACTAAACAAAACTGTAATTAAGCGTGGTTCTGGGCGTAAATCTAACGTTAAATCACCGGTTGCGGCTTTTTGCACCAATACAGCTGGCAAAAAGCGTTTTAGCACCGATTCTGTTAGATAAGTATTTAACTCCACGATTCGTCGTTCATTTTCTTTCAATGCTAAAAGATTCCGAACTTCCGCTAAAAGTTCCCGATCGTTGAATGGTTTTGCTAAATAAGCATCCGCCCCATGTTCTGTACCTTCGATGCGGGTTTCCTCGTCAACTTTTGCTGTCAAAAGAATAATTGGTGTTCCTTTTAACTTCTCCTCTTTGCGGATCAGCTGAATCATCTCCAGTCCGCTCACCAAGGGCATCATTAAGTCAGTCACAATCAAGCTGGGCATAATTTCCTTAGCTGTATTGTGCCCTTCATAACCATTACGAGCCGTCTGTACACGATAACCGTTACGGCGGAAAATCTCAGATACATAGGTTCGCAAATCCGGGTTGTCATCTACAACTAAAATTGAGTGCTGAGTCTTAAGTGCTGACTCTTGAGTATCAATATGAGGGGAGGAATTTATTGTAATATCTTCAATATTGTCTGTTGTTGACTCTACCAGTTCTAAATCAGCCAATTCTACACTAGCGCGGCTCGTATTCACTTCCGCAGGCGTTTCTAGTATTTGTTGTGCAGGTAAATGAGCATTTCCAGTCAAAAGCCATAAACTAAAGGTAGTACCTTGACCGTAAACTGATTCCACAGTGACTTGACCACCATGTAATTCTACCAATTCTTTAACTAAGGCTAAACCCAAACCACTGCCTTCATAGGAACGGTTTGCTGAACCTTCAGCTTGGCGGAAGCGCTCAAATAGGTAAGGAATTTGTTCTTGAACAATGCCAATTCCCGTATCTTGTACTTGCAATATGCAACGATCGCGCTCAGATTTTAGTCTGACAGCGATCGTGCCACCTTCGGGAGTAAACTTCATGGCATTTGACAGCAGGTTGTAAATCACCTTGTCAAATTTTTCCATGTCCAAATATACCGGAGAACATTCATCTAACTGGGCGATCAGATGCAGTTTCTTTTTCTCACAGTAGGGACGAAAAGATTCCACAATTTGGCTGACAAATTCTACCAAATCGCAGGGATGGAAACTAGGCTGCATTCTTCCCGCATTCAGGCGTTGTAAATCCAGGAGTTGATTTACCAGTCGCAGGAGGCGGCGGGAGTTACGCAGAGCGATCGCACTTTGGGAGTAAGATAATCCTTCACCAGCCGCCACTGCCGACTCTAAAGGCCCTTGGATCAAGGTGATCGGTGTGCGAAACTCATGGGAAATATTCTGGAAAAATTCGGTTTTTTGTTTGTCTAATTCTAGTAAGCGTTCAGCTTGCTGGCGAGTTTTTTCATACAAGTGTGACTGCTGCACAGCGATCGCTGCTTGGGCTGCGACTGCTTTCGCCAAATCGATATCAGATTGCAGCCAATTCCGTACTTTTTTACCTTCATGCAAAGTAATACTACCGATGCATTTACCATCTGCCAGTAATGGCACAAACATTAGCGATCGCGCTGGCATTTTTAACGGCAAATTAAAACCCTGCACATCTGAGGGAGAATGGCTCACGTTACCAATTACCACAGGTTCATGTGTCTGTAGCATTTGTTGAAGGATTGGATTCTCTTGTATAGATGCTTGAGAATAGGGTAATCTTGGAGTTGTTAGGTGATGATTACTACTTGAGTTATTGTTTGAGGCTGGCCATGCCTGGGTTGAGCTGTACCTACCTAAATTTTCTAAATGTTGAAAACTGTCATACAAGCCCACACACTCGACAAACTCATCATCTTCTGTCCACAAAGACAGGACGCAGCCATCAACTTGTAAGGCTTGTCCCAGCTGTTGAGTAATCGCCGCAAAGATATCTTGGGGGTCTAGACTAGAGCGAATCGCACTAGTAATCGTATTGATTAAGCTCTCTCGCTTGGCAAGGGCACGTACTTGTTCGTAAGCATAAGCTTGAGACAAAGCTAAGGCTGCCTGATCCGCTACCATTAACACTAGCTGCACCTCATCCTCTCCCCAGAAGCGGGGTACAGAACACTGGTGCAGTGCCAGCACTGCCATAAGTTCTTGTTGGCAGATCAATGGCACAACTAAACTAGAACAAATGTTAGCAGCAACGAAAGCTTCTCCACGTTGGTGCAGTTCGGGAGTATTACCGTGAATGCGCTCATCATCCGTTACATCGTGAATCACCTGAACTTCGCGGGTTTCCCATACAGTTTGAGCCAAAACAGTCACAGGTGTCGAGGGAGAGAGGGACACAGCAGAAGAATTATTTGCCTGCACCTCTGCTAATGTATGTTCCCCTGCTTCTTCAGAAAGAGCCTTCTGATAAATGAATCCTTTATCCGTCAACTGCTCATCTTGGAAAGGACGCAATAGGCACACATCCACCTCCAACATGTGGCCCACTGTATCTACAATTGCCTGCAAAATTTGGCGATAGTCTAAAGCACTGCGAATTGTGTTTGTGACGGTATTCAGCAGCGACTCTTGTCGGAGTGTGCGGGTAAGTTCGCGGGTGCGGGCTTTGAGGACATTGTGAGTATCCAAAGCTTGGCGTACCACTGCTTTAAGTTCCTCAGCTTCCCACGGTTTAGTGACATATTTAAAGACCTTACCAGCGTTGATTGCTTCCACCAAGTCTTCGACATCGGTGTAGCCAGTTAAAATAATTCGGATAATATCTGGATATTGAGTTGCTGTCAGGCTCAAAAATTCTGTCCCGCTCATCATCGGCATTCGCTGATCGGAGATGATCACCGCAACCTCTCCTTCTTGAGCCAGTAGATCGAGGGCCGCAGGGCCAGAGGTTGCCCTTAGCACCTTATAGTCGCGATAAAAGGTGCGGTAAAGCAAGTCAAGGTTGTCTGGCTCATCATCGACAACCAAAATTTTAGGCTTACTGTTTGCTTGGGATTTCATGCACCGCTTTCCTGCTGCAACGGCAGTCGGATAAAGAATAATCTGATCGGGGAAGGATTTTTCTTCCTCAGGTAAGAGCAGAGCATTTCGACCAATAAGGTTGTTTGGCTACATGACTGCTGAGTGTAGGAGCGTTTACTCACAGTAATTCGTCTCAATGGCTTATGCCCATTAACGTTTGCT
Source organism: Nostoc sp. 'Peltigera membranacea cyanobiont' 232 (assembly GCF_002245985.1). Classification (NCBI taxonomy): domain Bacteria; kingdom Bacillati; phylum Cyanobacteriota; class Cyanophyceae; order Nostocales; family Nostocaceae; genus Nostoc; species Nostoc sp. 'Peltigera membranacea cyanobiont' 232. The sequence goes on along the minus strand of NZ_NOLK01000006.1, from coordinate 89,667 downwards.
TTGGTGCAGTGTAATTGCTTTCATAGTCAGTTTTAGGATTATAGAGTCGATACTTGCTTGCCAAACCTTCTTTCACCTCCTGTGAGTAATGTCTGTCGATACAGCACTCATAGCTAGCTGAAAATTCCAGATGAAGCTGCATATTAAGTTTTCCCTCCACAGCCGTTGTACTAACACTTGCGGGTAAATTTTATTTATGGTAGTCATGGTAGAGTCAGGGAGATTAAAACAATAAGATTTAAAGCCAAAGTATACTATTAGACAAATACCTCTTTCTAATTTAGCAATCAGAACTATCATTAAGACAAGTGGTATTGGTTAAAAAGTTAGGGATTATGAATCTTGCAGATTCTTTCCTGGTATCTACATAGCCTGCTCTTATGACCTAGTAGCAAAGTCCTGTTAGTGTAGCTTCAATTGCATAAACAAGTTCAGTACTACAACCAAAGGTAGTTTGTAACCAGAGTTTATTGCTAGTGTACTTACTTAACAATTTTGTAGTTAATGCCTACGGCTAGGTTATGCTATTTATCTACCCATTCACTTAAACCTGTACGAATCTACAGATGTTTTTGTGGTTAACAGACTGATATCCTCTCTATCTCAAGTAAGGGATGCATCTGAACTCAACGAACTTAAGATTGTGGCTTGACGAAGTTGTAACCTCTAAGACTATTTAAAAATACAGGCTATATAAGCCTCAAACTCAAGTGTAAAACTTTGTTTGCTGTATAAGCAAAAGTGAATTAGCAATCTTAAGTCAGTTCAATCTCCTGGGCGGATGTGAAGTTTTTACTCAGTTTAAATGGTGCTTGAGGATATTTGAGAAAATTTTCGTTGAATAAAATCAATACTAAACTAGCCTTGAAATATCGGTTTTTTCATCCATACCAGGAACAGCCAATCGATCCAGCTTGCTGGCAATTTCAAGTTCGTACAGCTACACCTGCTGATTTGATCGATGTTTCCCAAATTATTGCTGAAAGCTTTCACTCCCAAAAGGGTCTGTGGGGATGGGCTTTTCCATTGCTACGTCTGGGTATTTACGAGGACTTAAGGCATAGGACGGCATCACCTCCACCTCGTCATGTTTGTTTAGTCGCCTTTGAAGGTACTAGTGGTGCGGCTAATAATCTAGTGGGAAGTGTGGAACTGGGTGTCCGTTACAGTGATTCGTGGAATCAGGCTAGTATAGGTTTTCCTTATTTATCTAACTTAGCGGTTCACCCAAAATACCGTAGACATGGTGTGGCTTCAGGGTTATTGACTAGCTGTGAAAAAGTTTCGCGCGAGTGGGGATTTCAAGACTTATATCTTCACGTTTTGGAAAATAATCATCAGGCAAGGCAACTTTATTTCAAGATGGGATATCGAGTACATAAAGTCGAATCGAATCTGAATAGGTTTTTACTAGGACGCTCAAGCCAGATGCTATTGCATAAACATCTGAGTGTTGATTCAACTATCTGAATTTTTGTAACTTTTAATATTGTAATTATTTTGGAGAAAATCTATCATCAATATCGATAATCAGGGCACGAACTGACCTAACTAAAAAATCAGCCAAGATTAGCTAAATTGCTTGATATATATACCTGCTGGTGCTTTTGGAAAGATATTTATTTGGGATTTTTCACGGATATTTCTATTCTTCATATTAATAAATATATAATTTTAGAAAACTTCGCTTAATAATTTAAGTGTTACATTTTATCTTTTTTGACTTGTCATTAAACAACAATTATTTTAGAGTATTTTATAGAGGTAAATAAGCGAATTACAAGAGAACATATCGGTATAATTACCCTGATAAAATTAGCGATCCCTCATAATAACTTTGTAATTAAGATATTCATCTTTATAAAAACTTTAATAAAACACTATCCGAATTTGGGGACAAATCTAGTCATATCTCATAAGATATGATCATTCAATTACTAAACAATGTGTATTTATTACTATCTTTAGTTAAATTGACTAAAAGACTCTTGATAATAAAAAAATTCAAAAACTTGATTTGACATAACATCTAGTTCCGTTTTGAAGTGCATACTACTACCAAATTCATTGAAAGTTTAAAAAACATGGATAGCGAACAGCATCGACGCTATCAAACCTCTATGATATCAACCTATTATCCTGAAACTAGTTTCCATGACTCTGTTGTTATGCCAGATGGAACTGAGCAATCGCAAGGCTCGGATATCCTCACACGTTTACACAGTGGAGAAGTTTTCGTCGTCAATAGTCGTAGACGAAATGGATTAATCCTCTTTAAACGCTATCATGCAGAGTTTGCCGGCCCTGGGGCTGCTGTGGGTGGGGATTATGATTGTGATTGCCAAAGGGTATTGCCCATAGGTAATCTGTCTTTATTAACTCCCGAATCTAATGAAGAACGCCAGAAGGCTTACTTGATTAGGCGACAGTGGATTCGATTGATCAAACAAATTACAGAAAACCCAGTGCCTGGGCAGCGAGTTCAGAAAATTCTCGATCAGTTTGAGCAATACTTTCCACCAGAAATAGTGGCTCTTTTGCCGGATGTTGCTTTTGCTCTTTTGGTAGGTGTGCTGCCACAAACAGTGGGATTAGTCCGTCGTTTGGGCAGTGAGATGGATAGCCGGTTTAATTATTGAGTAAATTACTAAAATTCCAAATTTGCTAAAACAGCTTGGACTCGATTAATCGTGCGGGCGTTTTCCTCAACTGTCCCGATAGTAATTCGCAATCCTCCGCTAATGTGTCGCACAAGAGTGCCGAGTGTTCTCAGTTTCTGGTGGAAAGTTTTTAGCGCAGCATCTTGTGAATTAAAAGCATTTGGTTTAAGGCGTAGGTAGATAAAGTTAGCAGCGCTTGCAGTAATTTGTAATTCTGGTTGCTGAGATAAAATTTCGATGAGTTTGGCTCGTTCGCTTAAGGTTTGGGGAATCGAGTCCAGCAACAGTGTGCGGTTTTGTAAAGCAAATAATGCTGCCGCTATAGAAAAGCTGGGAAGATTGTAAGGTAAGCGAACTTTTTCTAAGATGGCGATCGCTTCAGGATGAGCGACGCAATAACCAACACGGAGAGCTGCCAATCGGAAAGCTTTAGAAAAAGTACGTAATATTACCCAGTTTGGGCGCTGTGCTAATTCACCTACTAGGGTAGTTTGACTGAATTCAAAGTAAGCTTCATCAACTACTACTAAAATATCCTCGCTTAGACTTCTTAACCATGCCAACTCCGCCGCCGTTAAGCTATTTGCAGTCGGCGAATTGGGATGCACTACGAAAACTACGCGAATAGGGGGATTTTGAGTTTGTTCGATCGCAAACTGTGCGGCGCTTATGTCAATTTCAAAATTTGTTTCATTTCTACCCACCGCGATTACAGGAATGCCCAAAGTTTTTGCCAAAATTCCGTACATGGAGAAAGTAGGATTGGCAACGAGAATTGAACCTTCTCCTCCTAGACAAGTGGCGATTAATAAAGAGCGGATTAGTTCATCTGAACCATTTCCTACAGAAATATTGGCAGCAGTATTAGATAGCGAGAGACCGGCTGATTCATTGACATACTCTGCGATCGCATCCTTAAGTGTTTCGTGTCCACCATCAGGATAACGATTTGTTTCAATTACTTGCTGATATGTCCAGGCTAGCTTCTCTTTTAACTCAGGTGGTAAATCATAAGGGCTTTCATTTGTATCCAGGCGATCGAACTGTGTGGGGACAGAATTGGCTGTATCGCTGCTAGGATGGGGTTTATACGCGGTAAATTGGGCTAAATCTGACCTGATGAAGGGAAGCATAATTTTAGTCATTGGTCATTGGTCATTGGTCATTAGTCATTAGTCATTGGTCATTAGTCATTAGTCATTAGTCATTGGTCATTGGGTTGTTAGTTATTCAAAAGACAAATGACAAAGGACATTAGTTATATGAGAGTCTAATATTTTACAACTTCAAGGTAACTGGCAAAAGAGGCGAATTGCCTGCCAAATTTCTTCCATAACATTACTCAAGGCGTGGTCACTGTCGAGTTCGACTAACTCCACCCAAGGACGTGAACGCGCAAAGTCATGGCTAGCTTCGATGGGAATAACTTCATCCTTTTTTCCATGCAAAATTAGGGTGGGGATAGGACGTTGCAAAAAGTTTTCTTGATATTGGGTAGCATCTTTAACGAAATCGTAACTTAAAGGAATCGATCGCTCCTCCCCATAGTGGTAGACCATGATATATTTTTCTTGCTGCCAACGCTGTACTTCTTCATCGCCTAACTTGGGCAACCAATGGAATAAAAAACCAAAGGCTGGTGCTAGCAGCACAAGGCGTTCTACTTGTAAATATTCCTGTCCCAAGTGGGCTGCGGTCAAACCACCTAAACTTGAGCCAATCAGGGTTACTGGCGTAGAATTATGACTGAATTTTGCGGCAACTTGAGCGATCTGACGAGTGATTGTCAACTGCGAAAAATCACCAGCATTCAAATCGGGAATTTTGAGTTTCGTTTGAATTTTGGCAAAGCGATCGCCTATATCCCGCGCTTTGGTAGAATTAGGACTGGAAGCAAAACCGTGAAGATATATATATTGCAAAGCTGTAGATGGTTAGAAGTTAGAGCTAATAAGAATCTTAAGTTTTAAGTTATGAGTTTATTTCTTCAACTCATAACTCATAACTTTTAACTCCTAACTCTTTATTCTTACCGCATTGTGACAAATTCTTCGGCTGCGGAGGGATGGATACCAACGGTGGCATCAAAGTCTTTTTTAGTTGCGCCCATCTTCACCGCGATCGCTACACCTTGAATTATCTCAGCTGAACTATCACCCACCATGTGAGCGCCTAGCACTTTGTCAGTGTTGCTATCAACCACCAACTTCATCATTGTCTTGTCTTGTTTACCAGTCAAACTATGGTACATGGCACGGAAGCGAGTGTGAAAAATTTTGACGGCATCACCGAGTTTTTCCCGGGCTTCGGCTTCTGTCAAGCCTACTGTTGCGGCTTCTGGGGTAGAAAATATGGCTGTGGGAACAGTTTGGTGACTGAATTCGCGGCGGTTATTTCCAAATTCACTATCAGCAAAGGCGCGACCCTCGCCAATGGCGACGGGAGTTAAATTGATTCGGTCTGTGACATCGCCAACAGCAAAGATATTCGGTTGACTCGTTTGACTATATTCATTGACTGCGATGGCATTTGTGCCAAGGTATCCAGGCCCTTCGATAGAACTAGCCACAACATCAACCGCAGCTTTTTCTAAACCTAGTCCATCTACATTGGGAGTTCGACCAGTCGCCACTAAAAATACGTCAGCAATTACTGGTTCTTGGTCTTCCCCTGATAAAGTTAGTTTAAAACCTTCTGGCACGGGTTCAATTGTTTTCACCACATTATTCTTAATCAGTCGAATTCCGTGGTTTGTCATCCCCTCTTCAATTTCTGTACGAATGTCTTCATCAAACCCCTTCAAAATCTTTTCACCTCTGGTAATTTGTGTCACTTCTGAACCCAAACCACGCATGATACAGGCAAATTCTGTGCCAATATAACCAGCGCCAAGAATGACGATGTGTTTTGGTTTTTCTTTTAGATGAAAGATTTCATCAGAGGTAATGCCATATTCCATCCCTGGTAAATCTGGTTTGATAGGACGACCGCCAACAGCAATTAAAATTTTGTCTGCTGTCACTTTGCGTCCATCAACTTCTACGGTGTGGGAATCTAGCAATGTGGCGCGACCAGAAATTAGTTCTACTCCGGCTTTTTCTAAGAAGTTTATATGTAGTTGCGACAGTCGCCGAACTTCCTTATCTATAGATGTAATGAAATATTCCCAGTCCAACTCAGCATTACCAACTTTCCAGCCATAACCTGAAGCTTCACTGAATAGGGCGGGAAAGTGAGAGCCATAGACCATGAGTTTTTTGGGAATGCAACCGCGAATTACACAAGTACCACCAACTAAATCATTTTCAGCGATCGCCACTTTTGCCCCATAGCTAGCCGCCCGTTTGGAAGCCGCCAAACCTCCAGAACCCGCACCAATTACAAACAGGTCGTAATCAAAAGCCATAAATTTCTGTTCTCTCTAGCAAAAAGTTAGTTCCTGGGAACTTACACACAAAATGTGATTGAACTATATCAAGGATATCTGGTGAACCCTGTTTAAGTCCTGTCCTTGATTTAATCTAGCGTTAGCAGATGTTCTCTGGTCGTAGGGAATATCACTTTTTGCTTTGGTGGGTGTTTCAGGTGGTTTCTGGAGGTTTTTCTGGAGGTTTGACTGGAGGCTCGACTGGAGGCTCGACTGGAGGTTTGACTGGAGGATTGACTGGAGGACTGACTGGAGGATTGACTGGAGGACTGACTGGAGGATTGACTGGAGGATCGACTGGAGGATTAACTGGAGGACTGACTGGAGGACTGACTGGAGGACTGACTGGAGGATTGACTGGAGGACTGACTGGAGGCTCGACTGGAGGCTCGACTGGTTGCGTTATAGTTCTAGTAGTATTATTTCTCCCAGAGCGTTGCTGAGTATTTGATAGGATTTGTCCTATGTCCTCAAAGGAATTTAATGGGGAATCATCCCTAATGGGGTCTACTGGGAAACTGTCTGTAATAATGTCGTTGGTGGAGGAAGTTGAAGGATTAGTAGTTAGCTCTGCAAAAGATGGGTTTTCAACTACTCCCTCACCTGTGATGGGCGACTGGGCGTTCAGAGCCGCAGCAGTTTCAGCTTGAACGCTAGCGATCGCCGGGTCGGCTGTAGGTGTAAGATTTTGCCTAGTTAAATCAAGCCCCCGAACCATATCGCTCGTTTCATAAAAATTTCTGAGATCAAAATCGTATAAGCCCTGAAATTTGCCTTTAACTATAACCATCATCTGTCCTGCTTGCAGCACCTGACTTTGAGAAGATTCCTTATTTGAAACTTCAATGCCACTATTTGTGAGCGCACCCACAATCGTGGTATCTGTTTGTTTGTTATAGCGGACAAATAATGCTGAACCACGAATTGCTGCTGCTGCACTTGGTGTTTGTATGAGTGTTTGCCCCCTTCCAGGTGGGATAAGTAGCAATGCTGTTCCATTTGAGAGTCTAAAACTACGAGTGTTTGGTAAAAATTGAAATATAGCCTGTTCCCCAACCCGTGCCAAAGAGCCGTCATTAAAGCGTAATTCTGCTAGGGAAGCTCGACCAGTTGACAACCCATCCCCAGGAGTTATTGCATCTAATTTGCGTGCAGGACGCTTCTTCTGTCTGTCTCTGGGTATCAGTTGTACTAAGTTGCGGAGGTTTTGAATCTCTGCTCGCGTCAGAGGAGTTATAGCACTTACCCTATTTGGCAAAGGTAGTACTGTAATTCCCCATAAACTAATCGCTAATAATGGAAACGATTTATGAAACATAGTTTGATAATTTCTGAACTTCAACTAATATCAAAAAAGTTAAAGGTTTAAGCTAGTGCTAAACTATTACAGGAAGTTTATTTAAGTAAACTTATCCGAATTTTAATCTAAATTAAATATATAAAATAGCTAATAGGTAAGCTATATATTTAATTTGTTTAAGTTTATATTCTAAAAATGACATTGTGTGCAATCAAGTCTGTGGCAGGTTTAAAAGTTAGTACTTGAAACCAATAATTCACAAGGTCATCAGCTAAGTAGAACGACTTGAAAAAAACAAACTATGTAAAGTAATGTAACTTTAGCGAAAATCAGTTCGTAGTAAGGACTTTAGTCCTGATTTGAGAACTAAAGTTCTCACTACAAACCTTTAATTATTTACCCTGTTCTACTTAAGTCACTCATGAAAAGTTAGATACCCAACTTATTTAAGAAATCAGGTATCTATAAACTATGAATTTTCACTAACTTAACAACCAATGGGTAGCTGGTGTTAGACAGCAATTTTGTCTAACTTTGTTCTTGTGGAACTTGTCCTATCTGTGCCGTCAGCTTCTCTTTATCTTGCTTGCGTTTCTTGGCGTAAAGTTGAATAGTGACCGCCATCAAAATAATCATGGCAAAAATACCCCAGGCAGCGATATCTGTAGGTAAATTATTCTTAAATACAGCCAGTAATACGATCGCTACTAACATAACTGTCGGTGCTTCATTTAAAGCGCGTAATTGCTGACCATTCCAACCGCATTCATCTACTGCTAACTTCTTCATGAGTCGAGCGCAGTAATGATGATAGCCAATTAAAATAGCAACAAATAGCAGTTTTATATGTAACCAACCCTCTTTTAAAATATCCGGTTCAGTGCTTAATAAACCGATAGCCATTGCGATCGTCACAAACATTCCAGGGTTAGTAATGATGTGGTAGAGGCGCTTTTCCATAATTTGATACTGATTTTTCAGTATTGTTCGTGCTGGTTCAGGTTCAAGGTTGGCTTCAACGTGATAGATAAAAAGACGTACTAAGTAGAACAAACCAGCGAACCAAACTACAAATCCGACAATATGAAATGCTTTAAACCATGAATAAGCCATGAATACTAATCCCCTTTACTTGTGGTTCCGATCCATTTTTAGTGGTACTAAAAAGTTCACAAATGCAGCCTAGAATAACATAATAAGTCTGGCAAAAACCCAGAATTATTTCTTTACCACAGATAAATCCTCGGTGTTTTTCTGTTGCTTCATTTTTATAATATCGATTTTTGCCAAAAGTATATTGTCAATGAGCATCTTTACGACGCACAAAGGGTAAAAGGTCTTCCAAGATCGTCTCGTGGTAGTGTTCTTGAGGATAATGTCCGACGTTATTAAGTTTAATTAATTCGGCATTTGGTGCAGAATCTGTAAAATTTTGGGCGATATCCACAGATAACCAAGGGTCAATCATCCCCCATTGAATCAGAATTGGCTGTTGCCATTCTTTAAAGCCAGATTCAATTTCTGTCATTGCTGAATCTAGCTGTAAATTGCGAATACTTGATAAAAGACTCCGCCCAGATGATGAAGTTTTCAAAAATGGTTTTCGATAAATATCTAAATCCTTATCTCCGATGCGATAACGGCTACCACCTTCTAGCGTTCGGTCAACTAATAGGGGGTCTTGGGTCATTACCTCACCTGCTAAAGGTAAACCCATTTGTTTAATTTTCCAGGGTAATTTGGCAGCAGTTGATATTGGTGTATTCAGGATAGCTAAATTGGCAATCTGTTCTGGATGACGCAAGGCATATTGTAGTCCTACAGAACCTAAAAAACCTTGGACAACTAAAGAAAAATATTCAAGTTCTAGTGCTTTGACAAATCCTTCTAAAGCTGTGATAAAAGCATCGGGTGTGTAAGCGAAATCTCGTTTTTCTGGTTTTGCAGAAAAGCCGTAACCAATCCAATCTGGAGCGATCGCTCTTGTCCCTTGATTCCCTAAAGCAGGTATAATATTACGCCAACTGTAACTTTGTGAAACCAACCCGTGTAGCAACAACACGGGGGCTAAATCAGTTCTGCCGATTGGTGAAGATTCTCGATAAAACCATTCCAGTGAATCTACATTGATTTTATGTTCTGTTATTGACACGCTATATTCCTATGGAATTGGGAATTGGGAATTGGGGATTGGGAATTGGGGTTATCCCCCGTCTCTCCCTAAAACCTCCATCAAAATCATAGAACACCGGAGAGTGTCAACGTTAACGTTTAGATAATCATAATATCGCAACAGTTGCCTTAATTTTCTTCTGGTTTTTCATGCCCGAAACTAAGTCTACAGCCTATCCGGTAAGCTCTAAATCGGGGCTTGCTACGTTTAGGGAATAGAGAAATGGTAGTTTTGCGATATCTCGTGATTATTATCACCTACATCGGCTTAGGGCTAGGTTACTTGCCCGGATTGCGGATGAATCGGGCGACGATCGCTATTGTTGGTGCTGCCTTTTTGATGGCATTGGGAGTACTAGATTTACCTGCGGCGTGGGGCGCGATCGATTACAAAACACTAATTTTTCTATTTGGGATGATGGTAATCAGTGCCAATCTCGCCGCCTCTGGTTTTTTCCAGCTTGCCCTTGATTATACAATCCGCCGCATCCACAGCCCATTTGGGTTACTGGTGGTGTTAACTTTTGGCAGTGGCATCCTCTCAGCCCTTTTTCTGAATGATACGATTGCTTTAATTTTGACACCTCTGGTAGTTGGTATTACCCAGTTACTCAAGCTTAAACCTATTCCCTATTTGCTGGCACTAGCAGGTGCAACTAACCTCGGTTCCGTTGCCACTTTAAGCGGTAATCCGCAAAATATCTTGATCGGTTCTTTCTCTGGCATTAGTTATCTAGACTTTGCCAAAGCCTTAACACCACTTGCATTGATCTGTTTGACGATTCAGGTAGGTTTGTTGTGGTGGTTATATCCAGAAGTGCGATCGCTTCGCCCTTACTTAAAAGTTAAACCACCCCGCTACCATGTCCTCAAACCACTGTTAGCTAAAAGTCTATTAATTACCACCGGATTACTAGTAGCATTTTTAATCGGAATTCCGACTGCTGAAGTTACCTTAATTGCTGCCGGATTATTACTGGTAACGCGCCGCCTTAAGCCAGAGCGAATTTTACAACAGGTAGACTGGGATTTACTGTTAATGTTTTGTGGACTGTTCATCCTTACAGAAGGTGTGCAAAAACTTGGTTCTTTGGGATGGCTTTCTCATTTTGCTCGCGATCCCTTGAGCATTTTGGGGATAACGGCGTTGTTGTCAAATTTAGTATCGAATGTGCCGGCTGTACTGCTATTACATCACCTAATTCCCCATCCCGACACCCGCACTTGGCTACTACTCGCGGCGGCTTCAACACTGGCAGGAAATCTCACCCTGCTGGGTTCGGTAGCAAACTTGATTGTGGCGGAGGCTGTTGCTAAACAGGGATATAGGCTCACTTTTGGGGAACATTTGCGATTTGGGCTACCGCTAACTGTTATCACCTTGGCGCTTACCTATTTTTGGATTTATTAACTTTAACGTGAGTTGGATCTCCCTGCATTAATGCATGGGGTAGTTCAGTCTAACTTGTTATGCCAATGCATCGGCTTGCTATGTTAATGCATCGACTTGCTATGTTAATGCATCGACTTGTTATGCTAATGCATCGACTTGCTATGTTAATGCATCGGCTTGTTATGCTAATGCATCGGCTTGTTATGCTAATGCATCGACTTGCTATGCTAATGCATCGACTTGCTATGCTAATGCATCGACTTGCTATGTTAATGCATCGGCTTGCTATGTTAATGCATCTACTTGCAACAATTAGAACACCCTATATTACATAGAAATTATAAAAAGTTTGTGTACACAGTAGCGCTTTTTAGGAGAGCGATAAATTCCTCTAACTGATGTTAACGTTTACGTGCGTGGGAAGATTTGATTCCTGCCAGTTTTCGGTACTTGACTACAGTCCGTCGAGCGATCGCCATGCCAAATCGCAGTTTTAATAGTTGGGCAAGTTGTTCATCGCTGTAGGGTTTAGCTGGTGGTTCTTGTTGAATTAGTTGAATAATCAACTCTTGGATTTGTTTAGGCGTGCGTCCACCAACACCAACAGAAGTACAGAAAGACTGCAATGGCACAATTCGACTTTGCCCGCCGCTAATTAGCAAATAGCGATCGCGCACAATGCGACTGATGGTATAGCGGTTCCCATTCAGATGCGGTACAACATTACATCACGAGGTGTAGGGGCACGGCAGTGCCGTGCCCCTACGGGTGTACCTCACGTAAACGAGAACCGCTATAGCATTTGAAAGCCCCACCGATTGAGCAATTAGCTGCTGAGGTGTTGGTACTAAATCTAAACTGTCCTTACTTGTGAGAAAGGCTTGCTGACGATTAACCAAAAATTGCCCAACTTTGAGTAAATTTTCCTGCCACTGATTTAGTGCTGACAATAAATTTCGTGCTTGTTGTAGCAGTGTTTCCTGCATCTTGTGGTTTGATTGAGCCAGCAAAGCGATCGCTTCTTCATCCAAGCAAAACTCTTGACTAACTTCAGAAGTTAAAGAAACCTGCCACCCATTGGCGTTGAGTTCGGCTTGTAAATCTGGGGTGGCGATCGTGCTATTTAGATATCGCCATTAAGTAAAGAAGTTTGTCATTAAAATGAAGAGCCTGCAACTCAGGAGGTGGAGGAACAAGGGGCGGCCCTTCAATGATTACAGGAATAATTTCGGGGGAACGCAATCCATCAGAACCCTGTCGTTCAAGGGCATACAACACTTCTTTAAGCACCCACGGCGATTCTTTCGCAGCAGTAGACCAAAATAGTAAGAAGAGATCCCAATCATCAATATTACGATAAAGTTCTTGCTCCCAGCGATCGCCAGGTTCTAAATTCAGGATATCTTGAAAAACTGTAATGCCACTTACAGCTAGTCCCTGCACCCTTTTAAGAACTTCTATCCGGTCTTTAGAAGAATAAGAGACGAATGCTTTTCTATAATGTCGAGCAACTTCTCCTGCTAACTGAGGCTCTTTTGATGTAGAAGATGCAGAAGCAATAATCGATAGCTTAAATTTTAGATGACCGAGGGGAATTGTATTTTGACTGACAGTAACAGTTCCAATAATTGTTTTTTGAGTAATATCAGCAGGAACCGTTACTCCAAATTGAATAGAACTTGCTCTACCATTCCAACTCAACTGTTGAATTGGCTCGTCTACTTCTAGTTTTGGAATAGACAAGTTAAAAGTGAGTTCACTTCCCCGTTTAATCGGTACTCCTAAACTTCTAACTCCTAACTGTTTAGCTTCAGGATCAAATTCTTCAGCATCCTGTTTGACAAATTCAACTTGTTCAGGAAGATGAACAAAGACTTGGACGAGGAACATATCATCTGGAGTTATAGAAGCAGGACTGAATACACTACAATCCACCAAATCTTTGTTTATATCAGCAGGTTGTGAAGCTCGTTCTTGAATAGTTGGGGTTTCTTGTAGCTGCGCTTTCAGCCGCTTAATAACTTCTTCTTCAACCTCGATATCGCCGCCACCTTTACTAAACTCATTTACTAGAACACTATTATCATTTGGTTCTACCTTGAACGTAATGGGGATCTGACTCCAATCTCCACTCGTTTTTTTAGGCTTTTTTATATTTGGCGGCGGTTGCAGAAACTTCTCCCCAGGATATGCTTGAGTGTATTCAGATAAATTCCCTAAAGCAGATATCTCACGAAGTAAACTCCGTAAAGCAGATATTTCAACATACTTTTTATGGACAAACCATGTATCTTTGCCATTGATAGAGTCTTTCAACGTAATTCTGTAATATTCTCCCTCATCAGTATAAGAAATTACTTTAAGAATACTTTTGACTTGAATGAGAAATTTTTCATCTTCAGCTAGTTCCGCTAACTCAATTGGACGAATTTTCAGGAAAGTATCAGCAGTTACTGTAAAGACAAACATAATAATTAACTCTTAGATGATTAATAACTTAGAAGTTTTAAACCTAAAAAGAGAGCCGCAACAGTTCCCGCTACAGAAATTTCTCCTTGAATAATTTTATCTAAAACTGATTCTATAGGAATAAATAAAATTTCAATTTCTTCTGTAATATCGAGTTGTTGCTCTCCGACTTTGCTCACATTTTCTGCTAAAAACAAATGTATTTGATTGGTATCTTTACTTGGTTTATCGTATAGAGTTCCAATTTTTCTAAATTCTTGGGGTATATAACCAGTCTCTTCTGTGAATTCTCTAATTGCGGCTACTTCGGCACTCTCTTTTATCGGATCGAAATTCCCTGCTGGTAGTTCTAAGAAAAATTCACCTACTGCATGTCTGTATTGCCGGACAAAAATAACTTCTCTATCACTAGTAATAGGTAAAACCATCGCCACGTCTGGTTTAATATTGACAAAATAATCATCTATGATTTTACCATTGGGCAATTCTATTTCATCTTGCCTTACTTGACACCAAGGGTTATCTAAAACCATTTTTGATTTTAAAGTCTTCCATTTTCTTAAGTTGTTCATAAATTTAGTAACCAATAAAATTATGTCTAGGAACTTTAGTAACTAAGTAATGAATGTAAAAAAGTATAACAGATACATCCGATAATCTAAACTTTAAACTTACACTGACTTTTGCAATAACATAATATTATGTAAAAGAAATATGCAAATAAATGTAAATTTATTTACAGTAAACAAGAGATTTCCGTTGACCATTAGTCGAGGGACAACGGCACAGACAACGAATGTATGGGTGAGGATTTCAGATGATGGTATCGAAGGCTGGGGGGAAGCATCGCCATTCGGTGTGGGCGATCGTCGACAATCAACTGATACAATCAAAGATTCTCTAGATCGAGTTGTGCCACTGTTGCAAGCATTTAGCCCTTTGCAGCGACAGCAAATTGAGCAAGTTTTAATCCAAAACCAGGTTCCTTCTGCTGCTAGGGCAGCCTTAGATATGGCAATGCACGACTGGTTGGGTAAGCGTGTAGGATTACCTTTGTGGCAAATTTGGGGACTCGACCGCAATCAAATAGTACCAACCTCAGTAACAATTGGGATCAATTCGCCTGAAGGTGCGAGAGCCAGAGCGCGAGACTGGTTACAATTTACCGATGTCCGCCTTTTTAAGGTGAAGTTAGGTAGTCCCGATGGCATAGATGCAGATAAAAAAATGCTGTTGGCAGTGCGAGAAGAAGCACCGGAAATAGAATTATTTGTTGATGCCAACGGGGGTTGGAGTTTAGAAGATGCGATCGCAATATGCAATTGGCTGGCTAATTTAGATATAAAGTATGTAGAACAGCCATTACCACGAGGTCAGGAAAAAAGTTTAGCAAAACTCAAAGAACACTCTCCCCTACCCATCTTTGTCGATGAGAGTTGCTTCACAAGTTCTGATATCCCCGAATTGGCAAACTACGTGGATGGTATTAATATCAAACTGATGAAATCAGGGGGATTAACAGAGGCAATGCGAATGGTACATACAGCGCGAGCATATCGGTTGCAAGTAATGTTCGGTTGCTATTCTGACAGTTCGCTAGCTAATACAGCAGCATTACAGCTTGCGCCACTAGCTGATTATTTAGATTTAGACAGTCACCTCAACTTAATCGACGATCCCTTTACAGGTGCATTGCTAAAAGAAGGTAGAGTTTTGCTAAACGATTTACCAGGTTTGGGGGTAAAACACAGTGCGTCTACCACTTAATCAACGAGTAGCTATCTTACTTCACGAGGGAACTATTGGAACTCACGGCAAAACAGGACTCGCAATTTTACGTTACAGCGAATCACCAATTGTAGCCGTCATCGATCGCGAATGTGCTGGCAAATCTCTGACAGAATTAACAGGTATCAAACGTGATATACCCATTGTGGCATCGGTAGCCGCAGCCTTAGAGTACAAGCCAGAAGTCTTAGTAATAGGTATTGCTCCAAGTGGTGGTGCTATCCCCGATGATTACTGGCTAGAAATCAAAAATGCTCTAGAAGCTGGGATGTCGTTGGTGAACGGCTTACATACACCAATGGCAAGCATCCCGGAGTTAAATGCACTAGTCAAACCAGGGCAATTAATTTGGGATGTCCGCAAAGAGCCGCCTAATATAAGTGTTGCCAGTGGAATGGCACGCACCCTCCCCTGTCGGCGAGTTTTGACGGTGGGAACCGATATGGCGATCGGTAAAATGTCAACTAGCTTAGAGTTACATTGGGCCTCAAAACTGCGGGGTTGGCGTTCTAAATTTCTCGCCACAGGTCAAACTGGGGTGATGTTAGAAGGTGATGGCGTGGCTTTAGATGCCGTGCGGGTAGACTTTGCTGCTGGTGCTGTAGAACAGGTAATCATGCGCTATGGCAAAAACTACGACATCCTGCACATTGAAGGACAAGGTTCGCTGCTACACCCTGGTTCAACGGCAACCCTACCCCTGATTCGTGGTTCGCAACCAACTCAACTGGTATTAGCCCATCGGGCGGGACAAGTTCATGTCCGCAATCATCCCCATGTAATAATTCCACCTTTATCAGAGGTAATTCGGCTTTATGAAAGCGTTGCTAGTGCTGGTGGTGCTTTTGCAAGGGTTCCTGTAGTGGGTATAGCACTGAACACAGCCCATTTAGATGAATCTGCGGCTGAGGAAAGCATCGCTCAAGTCACAGCAGAAACCGGGCTACCTTGCACCGATGTAGTCCGTTTTGATGCCAATGTGCTTTTGGATGCGGTGATGAAGAATTAGGTTCTGACCTTATCAAGAAGCAAAACTTTAGTTGCTTAAAGACGAATCCGAGCAAGTTGAAGGAAGCTTAACAAGAAGTATCTTGCTCCACTTTGCCACATAAGGGCAATTTACACCCCCAACTTACCGGGGGTTTTTTATGGCAGTTAAATTAAGGGGACATGCAACGACGGTACCTAAAACCGCTTCGCCTAAATTCTCTATCCTTGATAAGTAATTTTTTACTAACTCATCAGCTTTTTTTGTCAAGCCCTATTGACATTTTGTAACAAATTTGTTAAATTTAGTTACATAAGTAAACAAAAGAAGAGAAAAAAATATGTACACTACTGTAAATGAAGACGGCATTCTCAATAACTACGCAGCTGAACCCAAGGTATACTACGCAGAGTACCCAGCAATTTGGGAACAACGTAAATACGTTTTACAGGGTCTTTTTGCAACTTTAATTGTCACAACTTTAGTTTTGGTTGGTTTTAGCGTTAGCTAAGATTTTTCCATTGCCGTATCGCTGTATCTTATTGTCATTCTCACTTCTCTCTCAAGCCTCGGTTAGTTTCGCCGGGGTTTTTTGTGTTTTACCCCTGTGCGTTGGCAATGCCTGCCGTAGGCATCGCATTCCAAAGGGCGACATTGTAAAATAACTGCGATCGCACATAAAATAAAGACAAATTAATAAAAATGGGGTGTTATATGGCAACCCAACTCGGTGAAGCTAAATCTTCAACAGAACTGATAATATCTTGGGAAGCGTTGCCCGCAGATTTTCAGTTAGAGGATGAACCAGTGGAAAATACAGGTCAGCCACTATTAGCTGGTGCTTTGCGCGAAAGCCTTGAGATAAGTGGTTTCATTCAACCCCAAATGTTAATCGCCTCAAATTTTGGACTTTGTGCGACGATAAACGATCGGTTTGTAGCAAAATCACCTGACTGGGTTTATGTTCCAGCAGTAAATGAAGTCTTAGCAGAACGCAAAAGCTATACACCGAATTTAGAGGGTGACATTCCAGCCGTGGTGATGGAATTTCTATCTGACACTGACGGTACAGAGTACTCTTTTAAGCGAATCTATCCACCAGGAAAATGGTTTTTTTACGAGCAGATTCTTCAAGTACCAATCTACGTGATTTTTGACCCTAATGGCGGTTTGTTAGAATATTACCAACTCGAAAACAGACGCTACGAATTACAACAACCTGACGAAAATGGCCGTCATTGGATTGATTCAATGGGCTTATTCTTAGGAACTTGGCAAGGAACAAAAGAAGCCAGAACTGGTTACTGGTTGCGCTGGTGGGATGAGGCAGGTAATTTGTTACCTTGGGCAGTAGAACAAATTGAGCAGGAACGTCAACGCGCCGAACAGGAACGTCAGCAAAAAGAACGGCTAATTGCCTATTTACAATCTCAAGGTATCGATCCAAATAATTTGCCAGATAGCTGAGTTACTTAGTTTAAGCAAAAATTAAGTGCTAAGTGCGATCGCTTTATCTATATTTTGCTAATTCTTCATAAAAGTAGTAAAAAATACACTTTTGCATAAGTAAGTTTCAGTATGGAACGAATTTTGAAGGAGTGGGGTATTATGCAGAAATTCAAGTACAGCTAAAAAGCTACTGCCAGAGAAAAAAGTAAGAAAAGAAAAAAATAACGTTTTTGATGAATCAAAAAATAGAATTATTCGTCACTTAAACTATCAATTCCTTACTTGTTTTTACTGGAGGATGATTTATGTCATCACAACTGTTGCGATTGATATCTTTAGGCAGTATTGGCTTATCTTTGTGTCTGGGCAATTCGGCAGCAATGGCGCAATATGATTCTACTGGCGATGGTGGTGGTGTAGTAGTACCAACAGTGCCATCAGATGGGTCATCAGTTCCAATAGACACATCAACAGGTATACCCCCTTCATCCTCAGCTGATGGTACAACTCGGTTTACCTGTCAGACTTACAACGGTCAGTCCACCGTTATGTATCAGCCACAAAGTCAACCAGGACAATTTTTTCCTTGGGCGGCACCTGCAACTTTAGGCGGTGGTTGGGACGCACAAAAGCGTTGTGCAGCAATTGCCAGTCGTTTAGAACTTTATCGTCCAGATGGTTTACAAGAACTCCAGACATCTGTAGAAAATAACGAAAATGTTGTCTGCGTCACAACTGAAGCTAACCCAAGCTGTAGAATTGTGCTGACAGTACCGCGTGGTAAAGATCCCGTTGTCATCCGCAACAGCATTTTTCAAAACTTGACTACTGCTGATAACGGACAGCAGACTATAGCCGTTAACACTTATGGCGATCGCAGTAGTGGGGGAAGCGAATTATATAATTTAGGACGCACACTTCTAGGCAGTGGCAATAATCGAGTTAGTTCATATAGAGGTGGCATTAATCTCAAACCTTTCCTCGATCGCAAAGATGGTGGAACTGCGAATAAACTCCGCAATGGAGTCGCAATTGGTCGTCAGTCTCAACCTAACTCTGTTCGCTTAAATCCTCGCAATTTCCGGTAGGTAATAAGAAATTGAAATCAGCCTCTGGTTTAGTTATATCAACCAGAGGCTATTTTATTTTAGAGCTTTTATTTTGTCATCATGTCCCGCCAGGATTAGAATGCACTTGCAGTAGGGCGGACAATGATTTCATTGACATCAACATCATCCGGTTGGGATACAGCATATAATACGGCTCTGGCGATCGCATCTGGGGTCAGTGCGGTTTTGCGGAGTTCTTTCAAAAAGCCTTTTGCTGGTTCGTCCGTGATATCTGAGCCGAGTTCAGTCTCAACCACGCCAGGGGATATTATTGTAACGCGAATATTTTTCGATTCTTGACGCAATCCATCGGATATAGCCCAAACAGCATATTTTGTGGCGGAATAGACTGCGCTGGTAGGGCCTACCATGTGTGCGGCGATGGATGCGGTATTGATAAACTGTCCACCACCTTGCGCTTCCATGATGGGTAGACCAGCAGCTATACCATTTAAAACACCGTGGATATTCACGTTAATCATGTTGTCCCACTCTTCGACTTTCAGGGCATTTATCGGCGATAGGGGCATCACGCCTGCATTGTTAAAGATGACATCGACACGACCAAATTTCTCTTTAGCAAAGTGAATGAACGCTTTCATATCCTCACGATTAGCGACATCTACGGCTTTGAATTCTGCTGTGCCGCCTTCATTGTGGATATCTTCAACAATCTTTTCTAGCTTTTCTGTGCGCCGTGCCCCTAAAACCACATTTGCACCATTTTTGGCGAGTAATTTAGCAGTGGCTTCACCGATACCGCTACTGGCTCCAGTGATAGCAATGACTTTGTTTTCTACGTTTAACATGGTTAATTTTTCCTCTGTTGAGGTTGAACTTTGGATGTGTTCATCGTATGAGTAAGCACAAATATTTGGAATACACAGACCTCGCGCTTTATTGCCTAATTCTCCAAATCGATGTTCTACAATGTCCACAAAAGAATGATTAAATTAATCGAAGAACATTGTGACAATAAAAATCATCAACCCAGTCATAAACCAAAGTGCGATCACTCATCAATGTCAAGAATTGGCGGCACTCGTCACTCGTCACACCGATGGCAAAGGGAACGGTTTTCATAAAACAGCTATTGAGCAGCTGGAATTTCAGCGAGAATCTTCTGTTTACACTGCACTAAAGGGTGTTTGCGAACCTATCCTCGCTATCCTTGTCCAGGGCAAAAAGGAAGCGTTGCTGGGTGAGGAAACCTATTGTTATGGCGCGGCTCAATATCTGGTAGTCTCGGTTGATTTGCCATTAAGCGCGTTTATCGTTGAGGCAACCCCAGAGCAACCGTATTTAGGATTCAAGCTGAATCTAGATCCACGTCAACTCTGCGATCTTATTGCTCAAACTAGTGTGATTGAGGGTAAGAAGAACTCCGTCAGAGGCTTATTTGTCAGCACTGTCGATATACCATTGCTCGATTGCGCTCTCAGACTGACACGACTTTTGGATATACCACAGCATATTCCGATTCTTGCACCACTGATTATCCGCGAAATCTATTATCGCCTTTTAATGGGCGAACAGGGCGAAGCTGTCCGCCAAATTGCGACATCTGGCAGCAACATGCAGCGCATCGCCGAGGTAATAAAACTCATCAAGGCTGATTTGACAAAACCGATGCGGGTTGAGGAGCTAGCTGGGCAGGCAAGTATGTCTCTTTCATCTTTTCATCACCATTTTAAGTCAGTGACATCGATGAGTCCGCTTCAATATCAAAAGCAATTAAGACTATTAGAAGCACGTCGCCTGATGCTTGCCGAAAACTCCGATGCGGCTAATGCTGCCTATCAGGTGGGTTATGAGAGCCAATCACAGTTCAGCCGCGAATATTCCCGGATGTTCGGTGCGCCACCGATGAGGGATATTGAACGTTTACGCACAGCCTAAGCGTTGACACAATTACTTACTTCACAAATCTTCATCAAAATTCTATTCCGATATATCGGAATATATCGCGATATATCGTATAGTAGAGAAAGTTGATTAGAGATTGATTTATGTTTAGACATTTTCGTTCACGGTTTGGCGCACCTGCATGGGCAGGAGTTAGCGAAGAGGATTCATTGCTTGTCAGGTCTTGGTTTGGGCATGATAAGCATCATGGTAGAGAGCATGGCAAACATTTTGGTAATGAAATGTTTGGTCGTGGTTGGGGAGATGAACATCGCACTCGTCGGGGTGACATCAAGTTCATCCTGCTGGAATTGTTATCCGAGCATCCTAGTCATGGTTACGACCTGATTAAAGAAATGGAAACTCGTTATGGTGGTTTCCGTCGCCTCAGTCCTGGCTCAGTGTATCCAACACTCCAATTGCTGGAGGAAGGGGGTTATCTCAAGAGCGCACAAGAAGGTGGCAAGCGGATTTACACGATTACTGATGAGGGTAGACAATTATTAGCAGAACGTTCCCAACAAGAAACTTCAGATTCTCCTTGGGATACCGTCAAAAGTTTCGTCAAAGGTAAGCCCCAAGAGTTTATTGAGTTGCGGAATGCTGCAACAGAATTAGCTGCTGCTGTGGTGCAGGTTGCTCGTAGTGGCAATGTGGAGCGGATAAATCGGGTGCGTGAGCTTTTAGAGCAAGTTAAACGGGAAATTTACGCGATTCTGGCAGAAAAATAAGTAGAGATGCAAAAATTCGCGTCTCTACATTCTCAGATTTTGCGTTTACAGGTTAGAAGCGATCGCACTTAAATCTTCTTCAATGAATGAGTTAAGCAATGTCCACAACTGCAAATCAGTAAAATCTGGAATTGCCATAAATGCGCCGACTGACTGCAAAACTAGCGGATCGTGGGTGGAAGCGATGCCAATAGTGCGGATATCTGCGCCCACCGCCGCCCGAATACCAGAGGGAGAATCCTCTAATGCGATCGCTTCCTCTGCTGAAATCTCGAACTTATTCAGAGCGGCTAGGTAGGGTGCAGGATCGGGTTTCCCTGCAATACAATCATCCGCTAAAACAACTGCATGGAAAGCTTCTTTTATTCCCAATACTTCTAGCATAAATTCTGCATTTAATCTAGGGGCATTAGTTACTAATGCCCGCTTTAACTGATGTGTCTCTGTCCATCCTAGTAGTTCAGAAAATCCATCCAATGGTTTAAGATTCGAGGCGAGTTTGCGGAAAAGCGCCTCTTTTTCGTCTGCAAATTTCTGCCCTTCTGCGGTTGATAATTGTGGCAGAATATCCTTAACAATTTCTGGATTTAAGCGTCCGCTAATTCGGGATTTATAAAATGTTTCGTCGATTTCTATGCTGTAATTTGACAGCATTTCCTGCCAAGCTCGGTAGTGTATGGGGTCAGTGTTGACAATAGTCCCGTCTAGGTCAAAGAGAATTGCAGCCAGCATGATTTTTGGGTAAAATGTAAATAATTGTAAACTTAATTTACATAGTTTACATCGTTTTTTGTCCTTAGCGATCGTTCTACGTCAATAGAGGGGAATACTTACACTGTGACGGAAGTTTACGTAGCTTTAAGATAAGGGACTTAAGCCCCTTGTGAATTATTGATAACCTTCTATGTAAGCAAATGCTAACCGCTACAAACTTTTTTCGCGTTGATGACTTACTGGTGCAGATTTACAACTCTGAAGCCGAAATGGCCGAGGATGTTGCCGAAATCGCCCAAAAGCATTTACAGCAGGTTCTCAAACAACAGGATACAGCTGCTGTATTGTTAGCAACAGGTAACTCCCAACTCAAATTTCTTGATGCTTTGATTGCATTGGGTGGTGTAGATTGGTCACGGATTATTCTGTTCCATCTAGATGAATATTTGGGAATTACGGCTGACCATTCTGCGAGTTTTCGGCGCTATATGCGAGAACGTGTAGAGAAGCGGGTTGCTCCTAAAGAGTTTCACTACATAGAAGGTGATACATTAGAACCAGTAGGAGAGTGCGATCGCTACACTAAACTATTGCAAGCGCAACCAATAGACTTATGCTGTTTGGGTATTGGCGAAAATGGGCATTTAGCTTTTAACGATCCAGCAGTAGCAAATTTTCAAGATCCATACAGTGTGAAACTAGTGAAACTGGATACAGTGAACCGTCAGCAACAAGTAAGCACAGGTCACTTTCCAAATCTAGAAACTGTTCCACAGTATGCTTTTACTGTCACCATCTCAGCAATTTGTTCTGCTAAAAAAATTATCTGTCTCGCTCCAGAAAAACGTAAAGCGAATGTGATAAAACAAATGTTACAAGGAGCTATAAGTACAGACTGTCCAGCTTCTATTCTCCGTCAACAATCCCAAGCCACGTTATTTTTGGATGTCAATTCTGCTAGTGGTCTGTCCCATTAATTCTGAAGGGTTATAAAAGTTTGTAGTAAGCACTTCAGTGCTTAAAATTGAGCGATAAATCGCTCACTACAAACCTTGTAAAACTTATGGGACAGACCACTAGCTTGTCGTGAAGACGGATTGGGGAATAATTCCAGCGCTTACGTGAATGGTATAAGATATAATCCTACCAAACACGTACTGTTAGCAGTATTGACTGCTGCTATCAACAGAAAGTGCATCTCCCTCCCAGCACCAATTCCAAAAAACCCCAAGACCTTTTCTTAGTATGCGGACTCCAAAGTTTAGGACAACATTGTGTTGCAGTCCTAAAGGAGTACGATGTTAGAGTCAACGCCATTGACGATGTACCGCCTGAAAATTGCGAAGTCCCAGAAGTACCAAGTTTACTAGAAAAGTTGATTGTAGGAGACTGCCGCCAGCCAAGTGTTTTAGAGCAGGCGGGTATAGGGGAATGTCGTTCAATACTTTTAGTCACAAGAAATGAGCGGATAAATATAGAAGCTGCCTTTGCAGCCCGGCGACTTAATCCGCATGTTCGGCTGATTGTACGTTCTGATAAACAAAATTTCAACAAACTTTTGTCCGAAAATCTAGGCAATTTTGTTGCCTTTGAGCCTACCCATCTCTCTGCTCATGCCTATGCTTTAGCTTCTCTCGGTTCTGAAGCCATTGGGTACTTTACCTTAGAAGGGCAACTATTGCAAGTAATCAAGCACCAAGTACAAGCGAAAGATAGCTGGTGCAATGGCAAGCCAGTACATAGACTGAATCTTACAACTCGCCGCATCTTGAGTCACACAACAGTTTCATCCGATCCACTCAAAGAATTGTTTGAATGGAACCCAGAAGCAGAAGTGCAGGTAGGAGACACACTCGTTTACATTGATGTTGCATACGAACTAGCTTTATCTGAGCAACATACAAATAAATCTTACCGCCAAAGTTGGCACTGGCAAGAGTTTCTTCAAGGCATCACAGCGAAGAATCTTAAGCAGAAAATAGTACAACTTTGGCAATCTTACTACCAAAGCCAAAATCAAATCCGGCGAATTGCGACAATCTATGCAATTACTGTACTCATATTGTGGTTAGTTGCAATAGTTCTTTACCGTTTGTATTATCCTGACATCAACCTGCAAGAAGCTTTCTATGGGACAGCAGTCTTGCTCTTGGGAGGATATGGAGATTTATTTGGCGGCGTTAAGTTTAAATCGCAACCAGAACCCTCAATCGATATGCCTTGGTGGTTGCGGTTGTTCAGTCTAGGACTCACGTTAACAGGTCAAGCTTTCGTGGGAGTATTATATGCACTGGTGACTGATGCTCTCGTAACTTCAAGATTTCATTTTTTCAATTCTCGTCCTCCCATACCACAACGCAACCATGTAGTGATTATTGGTTTAAATCGCTTGGGACAGAGAGTGGCCGCTCTTTTGCAAGAACTCAATCAGCCGTTAGTGGGAATTCATGATACCACTCTCGACCAAGAGACTTTACCAGATATGCCTCTGATTGTTGGCAATACTGCCGAAGCACTGACTAAGGTGAATTTCTCCCGTGCTAAAAGCATCGTTTTACTGGGGGACGATAATATGGAAAATCTGGAAATTGGTTTGATGGCTCATGGAATAAACCCCGCCACTAGCTTGATTATCCGCTCTCAAGATCGCCATTTTAGTGATAATATTGCCCCTCTGTTTCCCTATGCCCAAGTTCTATGTGGGGCGGCTTTGTCGGCCGAAGTTTTTGCTTGTGCTGCCTTTGGGGAAAATGTTCTCAGCTTGTTTCACTTGAGCGAGCAAATAGTCATGGTGACGGAATACAAGATTGAAGAAGGCGATACTCTTAATGGGTTGCTTCTATCTGAAATAGCATCTGGCTACAGTGTTGTGCCGATTCTCTACCATAAATATCGGCGAGACAACTATTCATTGATGCCTTGGTATGATGTTAAGCTTTATGCTGGCGATCGCTTGATTGTTTTAGCCACAAGCAGTAGTTTGCAGCGAATTGAATGGGGTGAAATGCTGCCTCGCCAATGGAGCGTGCAGATTGAAAAAGCTCTGACTACAAATGCTGTTATGTATGGCGCTGAAGAAATAGTCTTGATTACGGGATGTAGTTTAGCTACTGCTAGGCAATGGATGAACAATTTGCCTGGAGTGTTGCCAATACCACTTTATAAACATCAAGCTCAACGTCTTGTGCGGGCGCTAACAAAAATCCAAGTTTTGGCAAATGTAATCTTCATTGGGTAAGACAGTTGCTCCACTTGAGCAAACTGGGATGTAATTATAGGGGCGCAATATCAATATATTGTGCCCCTACTAGTCTAATCTGAAGTTGACAGAAATGACGGCTGTATGATTCTTACAGTGTGGTGAATACTATCTAGAACGAGTACCTGTTACTTCATTGGGATCGTTATAAGCTCGGACTTTATCGCGATTACGAGCCAGACCGCCTAAACCGAGTAGACCAAATAAACCCAGCCAACCCCAATCGAAACCGCGATCGCTAGTTCTTTCGGAAGCTGTGACACCTGTATTCCTATTAGTACCTGTAGTGTCAGTGCCTGTAGTTCCACTGCCTGTAGTTCCAGTACCTGTGGAATCAGTACCTGTGGTTCCAGTACCTGTGGTTCCAGTACCTGTGGTTCCAGTACCTGTGGTTCCACTGCCTGTGGAATCAGTACCTGTAGTTCCAGTACCTGTGGTTCCACTGCCATTTATACCAGTGCCTGTAGTTCCAGTACCTGTGGTTCCAGTGCCTGTGGTTCCAGTACCTGTGGAATCAGTACCTGTAGTTCCAGTACCTGTGGTTCCACTGCCATTTATACCAGTGCCTGTAGTTCCAGTACCTGTGGTTCCAGTACCTGTAGTTCCAGTACCTGTAGTTCCAGTACCTGTGGTTCCACTGCCTGTGGTTCCAGTACCTGTAGTTCCAGTACCTGTGGTTCCAGTACCTGAGCTACTACCACCACTAGAACCTCCGCTACCGGAGCCTCCACTTTGGGCAAAAACAGAAGAAGGTAAGGATACAGAGGCGAAACTGATGGCAAAGACAGTAGCCAAAACAGTTTTAGATAAATCAAAAGGCTTTATAGTCATGGTTCCTTTTATGTTTTAGATTTCTGTGGTTGATTGATGTTCAAAACTGATATTTTCTACTCAATCCAGTGCTAGGTTAGGTAAATTTGGACAAATAGTATAGATTGAGGATTCTTTCACCTATTTTGTGTTGGAAGTGTTGGAGAACAAACTAAACGCATTTGATGCTTCAATAACACATGAATATTTGTCATACTCAAACTAATTCATAATTAGTAATTACTTATTTATGATTAAGAACCTACGACTAGAGCCGCTTGCCCAAAAAAAGCAAGGTTTAAAATAAAACTATATTCACTTGCATCATAGATTTTAATTACTTATTATGAATTATTTTGTCATCCTTAAACTTAAGATAACATCTAGTTTTTTATTTAACTTCTACCATAAGAGTAAAACAAATTCTATCCCAGGAATTATTTTTGCATTAAAATGAGTCTGGAAAACAAAGAAAAACGCTTATTTTACCTATCAAAATTTCTGTGCCGAGATTTCAGCAACATTCTAGATTATTCTCTGGCGAAAGTGATAGAAGAATATACTCGGTTCGGTGAATCACCACTATTTAGCTAAAATTTGAGGAGTGTCGTGACTTTTGATACTATTCCTAAATTATGATGGAATTTTTAAATAATTTTTTCTCTACTAGCCAGTTTATTCCTCACGGACATTGCTATCTCTGGAAACCAGGATTGGTATGGTTGCATCTGATTTCAGATGTGTTAACTGGATTTGCTTATTATTCAATTCCAGTGATGCTAGTTTATTTTGTCCGTAAACGGCGAGATGTGCCTTTCGACTGGATGTTTCTGATGTTTGGCGCATTCATCGTTGCTTGTGGCACAACGCATTTGATGGATGTTTGGACGCTTTGGTATCCTACCTATTGGCTATCAGGGTTACTCAAAGCTATCACCGCTTTTGTCTCCGTGTTGACAGCTATAGAACTTATGCCATTAATACCCCAAGCACTAGCTCTACCAAGTCCTGCCCAGTTAGAGGCTGCAAACTACCAACTAGCAAAGGAAATTGCTGAACGCATACGAACTGAGGAGGTGTTGAGAGAAAGCGAACAACGCTGGCAATTAGCTTTGCGCGGCAATAATGATGGAATTTGGGACTGGAATGTTAAAACCAATGAAATTTTCTTCTCGGCTCGGTGGAAGGAAATGCTCGGTTACGAAGACTACGAAATTTCTAACCATTTAAATGAAAGGATAACACGAGTGCATCCAGACGATCTCAACTGGGTGACACAAGCAGTTCAAGATCACTTTGCTCAAAAAACACCGTTTTACATTACTGAGCATCAAGTTTTATGTAAAGACGGTAGTTACAAATGGATTTTGGATCGAGGTCAAGCACTGTGGGATGAAGATGGTAAGGTAGTGCGGATGGTAGGTTCACATACTGATATTACTGAGCGCAAGCAAGCAGAGGAGGCAGTAAGCAATCTACTTAATCAGCTAGAAAACATGGTTGAGGAACGAACAGCAGAGTTAACAAGAATTAATAAATCACTACAGGCAGAAATTACTGAGCGCCACCGAATAGGAGAAGCATTGCGGGAAAGCGAACAACGATTCCGTGCTACATTCCATCAAGCTGCTGTTGGCATCGCCCATGTCGCAATAGATGGAAGGTGGTTGTTAGTTAATCAGAGGCTTTGCGATATTCTCGGTTACACACCTGAAGAACTACAGTTCCTAACTTTCCAAGATATTACTCACCCAGATGATATTAACGCCGATCTGAAATATTTCGATCAAATTATAGCAGATAATATTCAAACTTACTCAATCGAAAAGCGCTATTTCCACAAAGATAACTCCATCGTTTGGGTTAATCTCACCGTGTCTTTAGTGCGCGAACCTAGCGGGGAGCCAATATATTTTATTTCTGTCGTCGAAGATATTAGCGAACGGCAAGCTGCACTGCGCGATCGCAAGCAATGGGAAGAGCAAATCCAAGCATCGCTCTTAGAAAAAGAGGTGTTATTAAAAGAAATTTACCATCGGGTCAAAAATAATTTACAGGTTATTTCCAGTCTGCTAAGTTTGCAATCTGCTTATATCAAAGACGAACACGATTTAGTAATATTCAAACAAAGCCAGCAACGGATTGCATCAATGGCTCTAGTACACGAAAAATTGTATCAGTCTCAAGACTTAGCAAGGATTAATTTTGGTGAATACATTCGAGATTTGGTAACAGATTTATTTACTGCTTATGAAGTCAATGAAGATGCGATCGCTCTGAACATAAATATTGACGATGGCGTGTTTCTCGGCTTAGATACAGCAATTCCTTGTAGCTTAATTATCCATGAGCTTGTATCCAATTCTTTGAAATATGCATTTCCATCAGGTGGAGATGGTACGATATATATCGAAATTCACCAAAATCAAGATCGTCATGTTACACTTGTAGTTGGTGATGACGGGATTGGTTTACCACCAAATTTTAGTTTCAAAAATATAGCTTCTTTAGGTTGGCAGTTAGTAGATGCTTTAATCAATCAAATTTCAGGAAATATCAATATCCAAGGTGCTAGGGGAGTAGAGTGTCAGGTGACATTTACATTAATATAAAAAACTAAAACATGACAACCGCAAAAATCTTAGTTGTAGAAGATGAAGCTATTGTTGCCAAAGATTTACAATATCGACTTATAAAATTTGGTTATACAGTTCCTGTAATTGCTTCTTCAGGAGAAGAAGCAATTAATAAAGCAGTAGAAATATCTCCAGATTTAGTGCTAATGGATATTAAGCTCAAAGGTTCAATGGACGGGATAGAAGCTGCTCAAGAAATCTATAAATATTTAGATATTCCAGTAATTTATTTGACTGCTTATGCAGATGATAAAACATTAGAAAGAGCTAAGATAACTGAACCATTTGGCTATCTACTCAAACCTTTCAAAGAAAAAGAACTACGAACAAATATTGAAATAACTCTAACTAAACATGATTTAGAAAGGCAATTAAAAATAAATAAGAAATGGCTGGATGCACTTTTAAGAAGTATAGGCGATGCTGTGATTGCTAGCGATCTGCAAGAATTGGTAACTTTTATGAATCCGGTTGCTGAAAATCTGACTGGATGGAAACAGGAAGAAGCTTATGGCAAAAATTCATCACAAGTATTCAATATTGCCAATGCAGAAACTCATAACTCTATTGAAAGTCCAATCGTAAAAGTCCTTCAAGATGGTATTATCGTTAGTCTCCCAGCAGAAACTATTCTGATTACTAGAGAAGGTGGAGAAATACCAATTGATGACAGTGCTGCACCAATTAAAGACGATAAAGATAATATTACGGGTGCTGTGTTAGTTTTTCGAGATATTACTGAGCGCAAACGAGCGATTGAGGCGCGTCAAAGGCAAATTGAGCAAGAGCAACTTGTGGTGAAATGGGAGGAGATAAATCAACTTAAAAATGACTTTTTGAATTTAGTTTCCCACGAACTGCGATCGCCTCTGAGTAATATGAAGGTAATGATTCAAATTATACAATCATCTACTAGTACTGAGGAAACTCAACGCTATCTACAGATGATGGAAGCCGAGTGCGATCGCGAGTTAGGATTAATTAACGATCTACTAGACTTACAACGGCTAGAAAGTTCATCATATCCAGTCATTACAACTGATGCGTTGCTCTTACAGCAGTGGTTAACTTGGATGATTGAGCCATTTCAAATCCGCGTTCAACAACAGCAGCAAAATCTACAGTTAAATCTCCCTTCAAATCTCCCGCCGTTGTTATCAGATGGCATAAGCTTAGAACGAATCTTAGGAGAATTGCTCAATAATGCCTGTAAATACACACCTGCGGGTGGTGAAATTATCCTAAGTGTCAGCTACAACTCCTTGGAAACGCCTGCAAAAACTATTATTACTACCAGTAATTCAGCAGAAATTCCCACAACAGAGTTACCACGAATCTTTGATAAGTTTTATCGCATCCCCAATGCAGACATCTGGAATCAAGGTGGTTCTGGATTAGGTTTACCTATAGTACAGAAATTAGTCGAACAACTGCAAGGAAACATTCAAGTAGAAAGCGGTAACGGCTGGACAACATTTACCCTTACATTAACTGATTTATTATAGACTTTTAGCTTCTATTAAAAATTTGATAAAATTTATCCGACACATCAATTATTAGAGGCGTACATCCATACACCTCTAATAATTGACATAGCAAATATTTATATAAATGTTATGAGATAATAAAAGCAATTTATTAGATTCAGAAAAATGTCATTAAATTTATCTTTCACACCTCAAGGTTTTAGTGCATTTATTACAAATTTAGGAATACGCGATACAACTGATGATTTTGTATTTATTAAATCATCAGTTCCTTGTATTGCGGATGGAGTCTTCACTCAAAGTCTTTTCGTCGGGCCAAGTGTTACCATTAGCCGCGAGAACTTAAAAGATTCACAAATAGAAGGAGTTGTCGTTATATCTAAGAATGCAAATGTTGCTAATGGTGCTGTTGGCATCGCTGATGCCCAAGAGGTTCTACAATTAGTTGCAACTGAAACTGGAATTGCTGCACATAATATTGCGATCGCTTCTACAGGCGTGATTGGCAGACGTTACCCGATTGAAAAAATCCGAGCAGGTTTATTAGGATTGGGAAAAAAATTGACTCCTGCTGATTTTAATGCCGCAGCCCGTGGTATTATGACCACCGATACAGTACCGAAAATAGCTACACGGCAAATAGGTAATGCCAAGCTGGTAGGAATTGCCAAAGGTGTCGGGATGATTGAGCCTAATATGGCTACACTTCTAACTTTCTTTTTTACCGATGCTGCGATTTCTGCAAATAGCCTTCGTTCTATTTTTCGCTCTACTATAGATAAAACCTTTAACTGCCTGAGTGTGGACACTGACACTTCTACTAGTGACTCCGCCGTGATTCTAGCTAATGGAATAGCTGGTGAAGTTTCAGAAGCGGATTTTGCCAGTGCATTGCAAGAAGTTGCACAAGAATTGGTGCTGAAAATTGCCAGAGATGCAGAAGGTGCTACCAAAATTATTCAGGTAACTGTAGATTCAGCAATTAACTATGCACAAGCTAAAAAAGTAGCTAAAGCAATTGTCAATTCCCCATTAGTAAAAACCGCCGTTTATGGAGCAGATCCAAATTGGGGAAGAGTTGCTATGGCTATAGGCAAATGTGAAAATGAGCAAGAGATAAATCCAGAACGAGTTGTTATCAGTTTTGATAATGTTAAAGTTTATCCTAATAGCTTAACTAGTGAAAATCTGGAACAGTTACGGCAAATTATGTCTAAAGATAAAGTAGATATTCATGTTAGCCTCAATATTGGTGAGGTTTCTGCAACTGTATGGGGTTGCGATCTTTCGGAGGGTTATATAGAAATTAATGGCAAATACTCAACTTGATTAACAAGAGGAGATGCAAAATTCTGCGTTTCTACATCAGTTGATGCTACGCTTCATCAGAACACACTCGATTATGTTTTTTGACTTGTGTGTACAGGTTAGCCCTTCCAGAAATGAGAGAAACTTTGGTATTAGTCAAAAGTGTAGTTATGTGCTTTATTTTACAAAAAATTACATAGCGATCGTACTAGTACACCACGGCGTAAATAAAGCTACCATTTCAAATCAACGAAAGGCTTACGCTGTATTCATTTTGAATTTTGAATTTTGAATTTTGAATTCCGCCTTGCGGTACTAGTCCTCATCTAGAGATGGATAAGTAGCGCAAGTACATCAAGAGCTAATTGCTTTGTCAAAAAAGTTGACGCAGGTAGTAATATTGTAATATAGTATACTACATAAATGATGGGTTAGATTAAAAAGACTTCCTAGCCAGTACAGCACGGTGGAAATAAAATTAACACTTGTACGTAAATAGTTGATATTACGAGAAAAATTTTTACAATTTCATCCTTAACATCAAATAACTTTATTAACGCTGCATAACTAAACAAATATGGATTTTGACTATTTTAGAAGCAATGAAGGCACTCCTGCAAATAATACCCGACAAAGCTTGCTTGCTAGTGGTTGGCGACCGTTTAACCGAGAATTAGACTGGGGGTTTTTGTGGCAACTTTTGTATAGTGACTCCCGCGAATTAACTCAAAAAAGTTTGAATTTAGCGAGTAATGTTGCTGATATTTTGGGACGAAATAATTATGCTTGGTGGGCTAATTTATTAAATATTGTATCTGAGAATACCCGCTACGAAGTGGAAAAATTTTGGAATTACATTACGCCAGATCCTCAATCACCAGATCATCGCTACAAAGATGTTTTGAGTACGGAAACGCCCATTGTCCAATTTGTTAGTCGTAGTAGCATTCCCATTGATTATGTTCTGAACCGACTGCAAGAAATTACTGTATTACGAGTTTTGGGTGTGTTGGGTAATCCTGACATTATTACTCAGTATTATTCAGAAAGAGATTTTTATTTTCCTATAGATAGATTTATTAGCTGGGAACGCTTAGACGTTATTAATACTGTTTATGCTTACTGGGCGAAGCATGACGTTTGGTTGCAAATTGATCCCTACGATCGCGGGCGACGACAATATAGCTTAATGGCGAGAAATCTCGCACCACTAATTAACAAAGCGACTTATGACTTAGCAGTAATGCTGAGTGGATATCAAAGTCGTGTAGGTAAAGTTCACAGCCAATTTAATATCCGCACATTTCCGACAGATATCCAAAACTTTACTGATTCTGTACAGCAAGCGATTCTGAATCAAAACCAGTTAGCAGTTGTTGTACATGGTCAACCAGGTACTGGTAAAACAGTCTGGACACAAGCAGTAGCAAAAGAAATTCTTGTACCTTTAGGGTATGTAATTTTTATTTTAGATCATGATGCGATCGCTAATTTTGTTCCCCCAACTTACATAGAGCGTATTTGTATCGTTATTAACGAAGCTGATAATCTAGCGCAAAATCGCGCTTCCGAGGTAGCGCAATACAACAATAAAACCGAACATATTCTCAGTTTGCTGGATGGCACTTTGTATCAAAGTGTCATTGATGAGTCTGGTATTCAGATGCAGCAACGGTTAGTTATCTTGATGACTTGTAATACTACTGAAAGATTAGATCCAGCTATGTTACGTAAGGGCCGGGTGGATTTAATATATGAGTTTACGCAACTATTTATTTGAATTGGGTAATACTATTTCACACAAACCTTGATACATATAGGTTTCTCATAGCCAGGGCGAATAGAATTGTCTGCGTCACACTGTGTCAACGCGGTTACACAAACTGAACAAAAATTGAGGTTTTCAAACTCACGGAGGTGGGTTTTGTCTGTATAGACGCAGCTTATAACCGCCCTTTTAAGTTTCAGTACTTTCACCAGAGTTTCACCTGTTTTTGCGATACAAGCTGATGCTGTTTGCGCCAAGCCTGGGGAGGTAAACCGTGATGTTGGCGAAACTGGCGGGAGAAATGAGACACATCTTGATAGCCTAATGCTTTCGCTATTTTCTCGACTGTCTGATTATCATTTTGGAGTAAAAAACGAGCGCCCGCCATGCGGCGTTTGACAATCCAGCAGTTTACAGTCTCTCCTGTCTGTCTTGCAACTCGGTTAGTTAAGTAAGCAGGTGAGTAACCAACAGCAACAGCCACATCACACAAAGTAATTCCTTGATGATAATGGGCTTCGATAAAGTCGAAAACTTCTTTTAATTGGGGAATGGAGGGAAAGATTGATTGAGAAGGGATCGTGGTTTCTCGATCGGTGGTTTCTACAGGTGCGATCGCAGGTGAGGTATTATCTGCAAATACTGATTTTAGAGCTTTCTCAGATTTCATCGTACACCAGTTTTGCAGAGTAGCTTGTTTTTGTAGCCGGATAGCGATCGCTCTGAGCAATTCGTCTAGTGTAGAGGGTTTGGTAAGATAATCATCTGCTCCCAATTCCATAGCTTTGCGAACATCTGCTTTGTTACTACTCCCAGTCAGAAAAATAAAGGGAATAATAGCTGTCAGAGGATCTTGGCGTAGCGTACTTAAAACGCTATAACCATCCATATCGGGCATCGTAATATCGCAAATCACTAAGTCGGGTATACACTCTTGTACTTGTTGGATACCAGCAAGACCGTTGTCTGCACTGATTGTATCAAAACCTTTAGCCTTAAGACCTTTTAAATAAAGATCGCGGGTAACATTATCATCTTCAATGACGAGAATTTTATTTGACGATTCGTCGATCATTTTTATTCCCATAACTTTTTGCAGAAGCTGGTTTCTATTAGACTGTGGCCGAAGTTTGCCTATCTTTAGAGGATGTTTTAAAAGTGTTTGGCTGTGATTTTAGGCTTCCCGCTCCCCCCTAGCCCCCTTTTTAAGGGGAATTTAGGAGGATCTAAAAGTATTTGAT
This sequence comes from Nostoc sp. 'Peltigera membranacea cyanobiont' 232, assembly GCF_002245985.1. Taxonomy (NCBI): domain Bacteria; kingdom Bacillati; phylum Cyanobacteriota; class Cyanophyceae; order Nostocales; family Nostocaceae; genus Nostoc; species Nostoc sp. 'Peltigera membranacea cyanobiont' 232. Next base: position 55,053 of record NZ_NOLK01000006.1, on the reverse strand, counting down.
ACATCATTAGCAGATTTTAAAATATCCTCTTAATCTGGCTTAATTGGATTTACACTGTGCTGGATTCATTTTTTTTGTGAGCATGTAAATAGGCATAAGCTCAATTAATTTGTTCCGAGAGTTGTGATTGTTAAGTTGTTAATTAAGAACTAATCTTGATTTGAACATTCATAACTCGGAACTAGTAAAATCTGATTTTATTAATGGCAGAATCACAGAGAACATAGTGCCCACACCAATTTGACTTTCTACAACAACTTGACCATGATGTAGGTCTACAAGGGTTTTAAGAATCGATAGTCCTAATCCAGTGCCAGGTATACGATCGATATTACTACCACGGTAGAATGGCTCAAATATTCGTTGTTGATCTAGTGCTGAAATACCAATCCCCCTATCTTTAACCTGGAAAATTACTTGCTCTTTTTTACAAGAGAGTTGTAATTCAACTGTCATACCTGAGAGGGAATACTTGATTGCATTATCGAGCAAATTCTTTAAAATTGGCTCTAAAAGTTTTTTGTCTATGCAGGCTTTTAGAGAACTTTCTTGACTAACAAACTGAATTGGAATTTGCCTAATGCTCATCTGCATTTGTGCAACTAAATCATTACAAAACTCAACTAATTCAAGGGGTCTAGGTTCATAGTTTATTTTTGCTGCTTCTGCCTTAGAGAAAAATAAAATATCATCTAACATCTGACCGAGTTGTTCGGTAGCTTTTTGAATATGATCTAGTAATGGTTGAATTTTCTTCTGTGTACGTTTGTCTACTTCTTCCTTTAGTAAACTATTAGAAAATGAAACAATATTCAACGGTGTACGGAATTGATGGCAAACCATAGAAAGAAAACGCGCTCTAAGTTCGCTAAGTTGTTTTGCTTGTTCTAAAGCTTGATTAAGACCTAATTCTGCATATTTGTAATCGGTAATATCAATGCCCGCAATCATTTCTACTGGTTTTCCTCCAAAATCTAGCACTCCATCCAACATTACAACCGCACAAGCTAGCCAGCGCTCCGTACCGTTTTTTGTCAGAATATTCATTTCCTGATATTCAAAGTTAGTTGCTTCATTTTGCTTACGTACCTGCCTACTTCTTTTGCTCTTAATCAGTCGGCGAAGATCGAAACCTGTTAATAGTTCCTCTTTTGTGTAGCCAGTAAGTTGCTCTACTGCTGGATTTATGTAGCAAAGCCGCGTGCCTTGAATCAGAAAAGTGCTGGTATCTGTCGTTTCGGCTATTGTCCGAAATCTAACTGCGTTTAGCCGCAATGCTTCTTCAGTCTGTTTCGATTCAGTAATGTCCCAAATACTCCAGACTCTACCAATAATTTTGCCCTCCAACAAATGAGGCTTAGAGTAGTGTGCAAAAACTCTCCCATCTTTCAATTCTAGAATGTCGTAGCTCTCGAAATCGGATTGGCTAGACACTTCCCAAATTAGCCGACTAAAGGCTTGTGGATCTTTAAGTTGGTTCTCAAAAAAGGCTTTGCATCGAGGACATTTTTTAGATAATATTAGGGACTGTGGGATCTGCCACATATCCACAAATTTCTGATTCAAACTCAGAATATCTCCCTCAAAGTTAACTGCAACAATACCAATGGCAGTAGATTCGAGAGTAGAACGAAGTAAAGAAAGAGATGTTTCTAATTCTACTTCTTTGGCCTTGAGTTGAGAAAATTCCTGTTGTAAATTGTCTTTGGCATCCCTTAATCCATCATTCCACTTTTGTACGCTCAGTTCTACTATTTCACCAGTTTTCTCACGAGCAAAGGCACAGCCAAATTCCATATCTTGGTGTTTAACATAGTTCATAGATATTTCTACCAGAAATATCCGACCTCCTTTTGTTCGATAGCGAGATTTAAAGGCAAGAGAACCCCGTGAGCTAACATCTGACCAATTGTGTAGAGAAAAGTCTACATCTATATCATGGAGCCTCATAGAAAGTAATTCCTCACGGGAATACTCAGTCATGAGACACGTGGCATCATTGACGTAAAGAAACTGCGCGTTTGCTCCTAAACAGAAGGCAGCATCTACAGCATGATTTATTAGGAAGTCAGCAAACTTCATCTCTATTTCTGGTTGTAGTGCCCATTGATTGTTTGATTTAGCTAGTGTATATTCGGCAGAATTCATATTTCTACTTCCCCTGGTAATCAATCAACACCATAGGCATTGATCAGTTAATAATCATAATTTACTAAACTATTTGGTGCATTCTTTGGTTGTAAAAAAAGGAAATTAGTTAGGAAATTAAAAAATATTACAAATTATCTTAACAAAAATTATCATACCAGAAAAACGTAAATTATTGAACCAAATTTTCCTAAAAAAACCTAAATGTTTAAAAAAATTGACTATTGACTTAAACAGCTTTTGATTGATAGCAACAAAAAATTTAGACAAATCAAATTCAGATTAGTCAATAAACATTATTAGACAAGAGTTTTTAACTCTTAATCTATAACTAGAAAAGATATTTTAAATTTAAATTAGCCCTGCACCAAAACTAACTAAATAGTTCACCAACCTAAAATTATTAGGTTTCGACTGGGAAAAGTTAAAGGATAAAGATTTTTATCCTTTAATTTTTCCCTCGCCAAGGACTTTAGCGAACTACTAGTACACTGTGACAGAAGTTTGCCTACCTTTAACCAGTTGCTTGAGTAGAGACAATTCATGAATTGTCCCTATCTGTCTGGTTAATTACAATGGTAGTTGGATTTACGCTGTGCTGTACTAGTGTAGAGTCGTTTGATTTTCAACATAAACGCGATGTGCAGTGCTAGACCTGGCTTAAATGAACAAATTTCACTAATCAACTTATTTGCTTAATTTATCTTAACTTACCCTTTCATGTATCTAACTATATAAGAATATGCTTAAATATCTGTCTTAAGAAGTACAATTATACCGAAAATATACGTACATACTTAGGTATAAGTTCGTGTTTGTTTTAGTATATAAAGAAACACGAACTTATACTAAGTATGTTGAACTGAATTGGATGTCAAAAAAAATATATTTTATCAAGTAATCACGTACTGAACGCTTAATCATCTCTCACAGTAAATATAAAAAGTTAATAAATGATGTCTTTCTCGTTACAAATAATTGACCCAAAGAGTTTTTGGTGACAATATAAAAACCGCTAAATCGTCTCATGCTTTAATTCTGATAAAAACTTGTGTAAGTGTTAAAGCAAAAGAATTGACAATCAAATCAAAAGATTTTCTATTGCAAAGTTGGTAATGTACCGCTTCTGCGATGCCTACGGCGGGCTACGCCTACGCAAAATATCAATCTTTTAGGCTGACTAAGTTGCAAATGTCACAATCATGATTAAAGCGAAAGAATTGACACCCACATCAAAAGATTTTTCATTGCCAATTAGGTTTTCATCATAATAATCACCAGAACCTCCCCAGCGGTTCAGTAAGTAGATCGGTGCTATTAAAGCTAGCTATATTAAGCTTTGTAAAGATTCTGAGACGTGTTTGAGTTCAGGTTAGTTGCTACTTTATACACCTTTATATGATTTAGTTTTTCCGTGCAAATCTACTTAAGTAATGTAGTCATCACCAGAGAAGCGAAAAATTTGACACCCACATCAAAGGATTTTTGATTGCACAACGCTCTTCGTCTCCTTTATTGTGGTGATAAGAAGCACAGCCCCAACTGTTGTATGCTTTGGGTAAAAATTTTTTGGTACTGCGCTCATAAGCATCAATCAGCAGCGATCAACCATTTCTACTATCGACCAAGCAAGGTCATAGCTGTAGTAAACAACAGAGTTGTTTGTATTAAATATTTCTAACGCTGTGATTGTAAACGAAAAAGCCTTTGTGTAACTTTCTGTAATTAAGTGAAACCAATGAGTCAAAACTATACTGGTTCAAACTCTCCTCTCATCACCACTGAGCCATACAAGGAACTTCCAGCAAACAGATATGTAGAATCTGTGTCTGACTCCCGTAAGGTTGATGAATCAAAGAATAATGGGGGAATTCAGCCTTTTTTAAACGATGAAACAACCCCAACCCTCTCAGTTGCCGATGCGATCGCTCAGATGTTGGTAAATTTGGGAGTAGAATACGCTTTTGGTGTCGCCGGTGGTGCAATGGCCAGCCTTTGGGGGGCGCTATCCAATAGCATAGATGTGTTGAACTTCCGCCATGAAGCAGGAGCCGCATTTGCAGCCACCGAAGCATACTTTGCCAATAATCGTCCCACTGTAGTTTTTACCACAGCCGGGCCGGGGATCACCAACGCACTGACCGGGTTATTTGCGGCTCGTGGTGAAGGTGCAAAGGTAATTTTGTTATCGGCTTGCACCTCAGCACCGCAGCGGGGACGCTGGGCAATTCAAGAAACCAGCACTTATACATTACCTAGTGGAGGAATTTTTACATCAGGAGCGCTATTCAACTATGCAATAACTATTGAATCTGCGGCTCAACTCCCGCAGATTTTTCGCAAACTTGCTTTGGCGATGGCGCAACCAGGCGGATTTGTCGCTCATTTGAGCATTCCCACGGCTGTGCAGACAAGTTTAGTTGAGGATGTAGCCTTACCCCAACTAGATGTTTCGCCATTTCCGATGACTGCTTCCAAAGAAGCGATCGCTAAATCTGTAGAGTTATTATCATCTGGCCCCTTTGCTATCTGGGTTGGTTTCGGTGCGCGTGATGCAGCAGCCGAAATCCGCCAACTGGCTGAAAAAACTGGAGCAGCCGTCATCTGCTCACCCCGTGGAAAAGGTATCTTCCCCGAAGATCATCCCCAGTTTGTGGGTGTCACAGGTTTAGGGGGTCATGCTTCCGTCTTAACTTATATGGAACAGCAGCCCCCACTACGCACACTCGTATTAGGAACCCGCCTTGGCGAACCGACTTCCTTTTGGAGTTCGGCGCTAGTACCCAAAGGAGGCTTTGTCCATGTAGATATTGACCCAGAAGTGCCAGGTGTAGCCTATCCACACGTTGAAACTTTCGGGGTTCGGTCTGATATCAAAGCTTTTGTGGAAGAGTTATTGCAGCAATTACCGGATGCTCCTGATTCCACAACTTTGTCGCTACCTCGTCCAGAACGCAAAGCAATTGAACCTGCACCAGACGTAGATTATCCAGTGCGGCCAGAAGTATTGATGGCAGCAATTCAGAAGATAATTGTTGAAGGTAGTGATGCCATAGTAATGGCGGAGTGTGGTAACTCCTTTACTTGGTCAACTCATTTATTGCAATTTGCCGAAGCCAATCGTTACCGAGTCAGCACCGGAGTCGGCGCAATGGGTCACGCTGTTACTGGAGTGTTGGGTGCAGCGCTGGCGAACAATACCAAGGCTGTAGGGATTGTTGGCGATGGAGCAATGCTGATGAATAACGAAATCAGCACAGCCGTGAAATACAAAATTCCCGCAATCTGGATTGTCCTCAATGATGCACGTTACAACATGTGCCATCAAGGGATGAAAATCTTGGGATTAAAGGGCGCAGATGCAACACTTCCACCGACAAACTTCGCCATGATTGCTCGTGGGATGGGAGCAGAAGCGATCGTGGTTGTTAGAGAGTCGGATATTGAAGCGGCATTAGAACAAGCGATCGCATCATCTGTTCCGTTTCTCATTGATGTAGTAATTGATGCCGATCGCCCAGCACCTTCTGGTGGACGTAATAAGAGTTTGGCAGCACAAGGAGTTAAATCAAGTCCAGCTAAAAGTGCAGCCAAGCAAGTTTCATTTCCAATGGTTTGATTTTAAAAGCTGGCAATTTCATTCAATTGTTATAGACACTGAAATCCCAATCAAACGGACTTTGTAATATATGTCTGATTGATACGTTCGCAGTCTTAGTCTACTCACCAAAGGACAAGGATGAAGTACGAATTTAGAAGCGAAAAAACCCTTTCCAGCTAACAACTACACCGCCAAACTGGAACTTAAAGTTTTTGATTTTTAATGACTTACTTATTCTTACTTCATCCTATCTTAATCTTCGAGACTGCTTTTGTTTCTATTTCTTTACATTTCGTAATTCTAATTACTTTGAGGTCAAGATGCTGCTATTTGAAACTGTTAGAGAAATGGGCCACGAACAAGTTTTGTTTTGTCATGGTAAAAATCCTGAAATTAAGGCAATTATTGCTATCCATGACACAACCTTGGGCCCAGCGATGGGAGCTACAAGAATCTTGCCTTATGTCAACGAAGAAGCTGCTTTAAAAGACGCACTTCGTCTCAGTCGGGGGATGACTTATAAAGCTGCCTGTGCAAACATTCCGGCTGGTGGTGGCAAAGCAGTTATTATCGCTAATCCTGAAAATAAAACAGACGATCTGTTAAGAGCTTACGGACGTTTTGTTAACAGTCTCAATGGACGTTTTATTACCGGGCAAGATGTCAATATTACCCCTGATGATGTCCGAACAATCAGTCAAGAAACTAAATATGTTGTTGGAGTCTCAGAAAAATCTGGTGGGCCTGCTCCCATAACATCATTAGGAGTTTTTCTCGGAATTAAAGCTGCTGTGGAGTCTCGTTGGCAAAGCAAAAGACTTGATGGTATGAAAGTTGCCGTTCAAGGCTTAGGAAATGTTGGTAAAAATCTCTGTCGGCACTTACATGAGCATGATGTCAAGCTTTTTGTTAGCGATGTAGATCCAGCAAAAGCAGAAGAGATAAAACGGCTTTTTGGCGCAACTATTGTAGAACCAACCGAAATTTACTCACTTGATGTAGATATCTTTGCTCCTTGCGCTTTAGGAGGAATTCTTAATAGTCATACAATTCCTTTCCTGCAAGCTTCTATTATTGCTGGTGCAGCTAATAATCAATTGGAGAATGAGCAACTACATAGTCAAATGCTTACCAAAAAGGGGATTCTTTACAGCCCTGATTATGTAATTAATGCCGGAGGGCTAATCAATGTTTACAACGAAATGATTGGTTATGACGAAGAAAAAGCTTTCAAGCAAGTGCATAACATTTATGACACGCTGTTAGCAATTTTTGATATCGCCAAAGAGCAGGGAGTTACTACCAACGATGCTGCTAAACGATTAGCCGAAGACCGCATCAACAATAGTAAGCGAAGCAAGACTCAGGCGATCGCAGCCTGATTATTATTATCTTAAGGAGTGAAAAGTGGAAAAAAATACTTTTGCGACATCAGCTTATATTGCAACTTCACCAGAGAACGCCTTTAACTATCTTTGTAGTTTAAAAAACTTAGATGAATGGACGCTTTATAGTCGGATGAAAGAGCAAATTGACGAAGATACCTGGCTGGGAACTGCATCTGGTTATCACAAAAATCTCTATTATCACGTTAAAAAACTAGAAAATCCACTTTTCTACGGCATTGAATGGCACTGTGGATTAGAGTATCAAAAGTATTATCAAGTTTACCCTGTTTTGCTATTTCCCACCGACTATATTGAACCAGGGACAGATGAAAAAGGTGTGTATTTTCATTGGTTAAGCTTTGTCGATCCCAAACGACAGACTCAGATGATTATGCAGGGAATTCATACAGTACACACTTCTGAATGTCGTTCTCTCAAAGGTAATTTAGAACGTAAGGCTGGTCTGACCTCAGCAGCGAAAGGAAGTCACTTTATTGATACAGACACCATCTATGTTGATGCCCCAATTGAAATCGGCATTGAATACTTAAAAGACTTAAAAAATGTAGATGAGTGGGCGCATTTACTCCGTCCAAATGGTGATATAACTTCCGAATCAGGTGAATTCAAAGATGAATATGACCAAAAAGTAAAAGTTTCTGTACGAGTTCATAGTCTGAGTAAATACTACTTGCTTGAACAAGAGCATTTTTATCCAGACTACGAATATTATCAGCGTTCTGTAGCTTTACTTATCCCAACCGCATACTCTTTCGCTGACCCCGAAGCTTCTGGTTTTATTTTGCATCGAATTACATTCTGGAAAACAGATGGAACTGTTAGTCACGGCAAACTTCAAATTGAAGACTTTGGTGCTGAAAGTATGAACATCAAACGTTTACTCGAAGCCAAAGCTGGCAATCTAAAATCATTTGACCGGGGAATGAGCTATCTACCAAAAATTCAAGAATCCCTAGTTACTAACTAAAACGTCTGCGTTCCTTTGCGCTTCCCTCAGCGCTCCTCTGCGTTTAAAATTTCCCCCTCAATTCCCTGCAACACATGAAACTAAAACAACTTACTATTACCATCTTTACCTTTTGTGTTGCCGCCTTTTCTGGAATGAAAGCTGCATCAGCCACATCCTTTTCAGTCATCGCCGACGGACTATATAATGCCGGAGGTCTGAGCTTTGGGCCTGATGGTAATCTCTATGTTACAGAGGCGGGAATCGGGGGAAGTGGAGGTTGCGTTCCACCAGCAAGCGGTCAAGGCGATTCATTATGTTATGGCGCAAGTGGAGCAGTTACTAAAATTGAGAATGGTAAAACCGAACGCATACTTACAGGACTTCCTTCCTTAGCATTACCAGATGGGACTGGAGGCGCTGGCCCTCGTGACATCAAATTTGATGCTACAGGTAAACCTTATGTTCTGATTGGGTATGGGGCGAATCCAACCTTTCGCGATCGCAATTTAGGTTACACTGACCTCGGTAAAATCATCGCTCCCGATTTTAATACCAACTCTTGGACGACTATTGCCGATTTAGCTAACTATGAACTCGCCAACAATCCCGATGGTGGTGATGTCGGTAGTAATCCCTTGGGTTTTGCAATAGATGGCAATAAGTTAGTTGCAGTTGATGCAGGTGCAAACGACTTACTCAGCGTTAATACTGATGGTAGTAATTTGCAAGCTATTACTACATTCCCTGAAGACATATTAGCTAATCCCATCTTTCCACCCTCTGGTACTCCATCCAATGAACCTGCACAAGTGCCATCTCAAGGTGAAGAGGTGCGATCGCCTACGGCGGGGCTTCGCCCATCGCAGTTTGCAACCCAAGCAGTCCCCTCAAGTGTGACCAAAGGCCCTGATGGTGCTTATTATGTCAGCCAATTTACTGGTTTTCCCTTCCCTGAAGGTGGGGCAAAAATCTATCGAATTGGTGCTGATGGGATACCAACAGTCTTTGCGGATGGTTTTACCCAACTCACAAACTTGAAATTTGATCCTGAGGGCAACTTATATGCTTTGCAGTACGCCAATCAGTCAGCCTGGAAGGGTAATCTGGATGGTTCTGTCATCAAAATAGCTCCCGATGGGACACGCACAACTCTGCTGAGTGGCAATGGATTAGAGTCACCTAGCGCTCTGACTATTGGTGCTGATGGTGCAGTATACGTCACCAACCGAGGCGATCGCCCAGGATTTGGGCAAGTTCTCAGAATTGAGAATACCAAATCTATCCCTGAACCTGATTCTGTTTTAGGCGTATTAGCGATCGCAGCCTTGGGCGTTGGTTGGTTGCACAAGAAGAGAAGCCCCATTACTAATTTGTAATTACGGATTGTTAATGGAGTCTTGGCACTCAAGTAAAGAGTTTCAAACCAATTGTGCGTTTCTCTAAGGCTGAGATTCGTTGTTTTAAAACGATAAAGTTTTCCACTTACTTAACACTCAATCTCCAAAGGTATGAAACTCAAATCATTTACTCTTACACTTTTGACTGTTTGTATTGCTGCCGTATCTGCACCCAAAGCTGCCGAAGCTGCAAGCCTAACGGTAGTTGCCGATGGTCTTAGTAATCCACGCGGCATCGGCTTTGATTCTAGCGGCAATCTTTATGTTACAGAAAGTGGTTCTGGCGGCGATGGAAAAGACGGAAGATGCATTGCATCACCTAGCGCCGGATATATTCCTTTATGTGCTGGTCAGAATGGCTCCCTGCTCAAAATTGCTCAGGACGGGACGAAAACAAGTATAATTTCCAACCTGACTTCTTTAGCATTATCGCCTTCTGGAGAACAAGCAGCCGGGCCTGCGGATATCAAATTTGATTCTCTAGGTAACGCTTATCTTTTGACAGGTCTTGCAGGCGATCCAACCAACCGTGATACCGTTTTAAAATCACCTGACCTCGGTAAATTATACAAAGTAGACTTAAAAACTGGGGGGTTGACAACCCTTGCAGATTTTGGAGCTTATGAAACTGCATTTAATCCTGATGGTACTGATATAATTTCCAACCCCTATGCTTTTGCAATTAAAGACGAGACTGCTTACGTAGTTGATGGAGGCGGAAACAGTATATATACTGTGGGACTCGATGGCAGTGGTATTAAGAACGTCGCCGCAGTTCCTGAGAAAGTGATAGATAGAAGCAAACTGGAATTCCCCGATCTTGGGCCTGGTGTAGATCCATCTACGCTTCCCATAACACAGCAATCAGTACCGACTGGAATTGCGATCGCTCCAGATGGCAGTTTAACAGTCAGCGAATACACTTATTTTCCCTATCCAGAGAAAGAAGCACGGATCTTTAGCTTTGACCCTAATACCTTGCAATCAAAAGTTATTGACGATGGCTTTACACAACTGACCGGCGTAGCTTATGACCCTGACGGCAACTTATATGCCTTGCAACACATCAATCATTCCGAATGGAAGGAGATTCAACAGGGCGGTATTATCACTGGCGATATTAGTGGTTCTTTAATCAAAATAGGCACTGATGGGACTCGTGAAACTATCTGGAGTGGTGATGGACTAGAAGCTGCTTCTGGTATCACTTATGGCCCTGATGGTGATTTATATATCTCAAATCGAGCCAGACTTGCAGGAACAGGACAAGTTATCAAGATCGATCCCAGAGTAACCAAAGTCCCCGAACCCAACTCGGCAATAGGTCTGATAGTTGCTGGTGCTTTAGGTGCAACTTCAATGCTGAAGCGCAAACGCAGCAAAGAATTAGCTAACGCAGAGATTATCTAATTCCTGATAAAGCTTACAGAATAGGCTGCTGCCTCACAGAGAAAGTTGCATTTCAAACAAGAGGCAGCAGCCCAAATTTTAGAGTTCCCAAACTGGAACTGGGAACAAAATTTGTATAGGAAAGAGTATAACTCATACAACCAAGACTTAAAACTCATGGGATTAGTCAAAAATTTCTCACTTGCTATTCTCGGTGCTGGATTCACCGTCTTAGCAACATCTATCCAAGCCAAGGCCATAACATTAACTTACAACAGTAGCATTGGTAGCCCCGGCTTTGGCCCTGGGCAACTCTTTGTTCCCCAAGGCATAACGGTAGATAACTCCGGGAATATCCTTGTAAGTAACGGTCGCGGTCTTAACCCAGACGGCACTTTTAACCCAAACATTGGTAACAAGGTTGAAGTATTTAATCCTCAAGGTAATTATATTGGAGCGATCGGTAAGGGCGGCAAAGGGGCTGGAGAATTCGACGAGCCATCAGCCCTAGAAATCGATCCGCAGACTGGGAATTTGTATGTAGGAGATGTTTTTAACAACCGCGTTAATGTCTACAATCCTCAGGGTAACTTTATTAACTCATTTGGTGAGTTTGGCGGTTTAATACCAGGTAGAGCTTTCTTTGGCCCATCGGGTGTGACATTTGACAAAACTGGCAATGTGTATATTGGTGATTTTAGCGGCGACAAAATCAATAAATACACTAAGGATGGCAAACTAATTGGTAGCATTGGCACATCTGGAACTCAACCAGGGCAGTTTGAAGGGCCAGCAGGTCTAAGAATTTCCCCGGTTAGTGGCAATTTTTATGTTAGCGACCAATTTAACAACCGCGTCCAAGTACTCGATCCTGAAGGTAAATCTCTGTTCACATTTGGCAAACAAGGCAGTGGCGATGGAGAGTTCAATCAGCCAATTGGCCTAGAAGTGGATGAGTTTGAGAATATTTATGTGGCTGATTCTATCAACAGCCGCGTCCAAGTATTTGATAAAAACGGTAATTTCCTGACTGCTTATGGTAAAGCTGCCGCAGCAGCACCTCCTCAACTAGGTCAGCCACCCTTTGGCGATCCCCTCGACCTCACACCAGGCACATTTAACTGGACGGGTGGCACAAGCTACAAAAATGGCAAGCTTTATGTGGGCGATTTCTTCCAAGGTCGCGTCCAAGTATTAAACGTAGAAGGTAGAACTCAAGTGCCTGAACCTAGTTCAGCATTGGGTTTAGCATTGCTTGGATTTGGGGCTGCTACCGTCACATTGCGGAAACGTGGGCAACAAAAGCCAGTCTTCAGTTTAGAAAAGGAACTGCAAAAACAGTGCTAAATAATTACTAATTCGTAGTTTCGTAGGGTGCGTTATGCGGTTGGCTAACGCACCATCTCAATAATTTCGGTGCGTTACGCTTCGCGGTAACACACCCTACGAAAGTTTCAGCCAATGAGTAGAAAGCAAATATTATCAAGGTGCTTCCAGGAAATTAACAGTTCATGCACATTCTGATTTATTCATACAACTATCATCCAGAACCAATCGGTATTGCACCTTTGATGACTGAACTAGCAGAAGGGCTGGTGAAGCGGGGACATCAAGTGCGGGTAATCACAGGTATGCCTAACTATCCTCAGCGTCAGATTTACGACGGCTATCGAGGTAAGTTATATGTTACCGAACAAAAAAATGGTGTCAAAATTCAGCGTAGTTACCTGCGGATTAAGTCTAAACCCAACCTCGTAGACCGATTACTGCTAGAGTTGAGTTTTGTATTTACAAGTTTGCCACAAGCCCTCAAGGGTGAGCGACCTGATGTAATTCTCTTAACAGTACCGCCGTTATTAGTTTGTTTACCTGCAACTTTGATAGGTTGGCTATACAACTGCCCAGTAGTGCTGAATGTGCAAGATATTCTCCCGGAAGCTGCTGTGCGTGTTGGGCTAATTAAAAATAAGTTGATGATTCAAGCTCTGGAAGCTTTAGAAAAATTTGCTTACCGAACTGCACATACCATTAGCGTAATTGCCGATGGCTTTGTAGATAATCTCATAAATAAAGCTGTACCTGCTAATAAAATTGCCTGCATTCCCAATTGGGTGAATCTAAATTTTATCCGCCCTTTACCGAAGGAGAATAACTCTTGGAGAGCTACCCATCAACTCGATGCTAAATTTGTAGTGCTTTATTCAGGTAATATTGCGCTCACACAAGGTTTGGAAACAGTAATAGAAGCAGCAGTCCGTTTGCGTCATCTAAAAGAAATTGTCTTTGTCATAGCAGGGGAATCACAAGCCCTCGAAAGGTTGCAAAAACATTGTCTTGCTTGTGGTGCAGATAACGTTTTACTTTTAGCATTGCAACCGCGAGAAAAACTACCGCAAATGTTAGCAGCCGCAGATGTAGGGTTGATTGTACAAAAGTGCAATGTGATTTCCTTCAATATGCCTTCTAAAATACCACTGTTGTTAGCCAGTGGTCGCCCGATTGTGGGTTCAGTTCCCGCCGCCGGGACTGCTGCCAAAGCCATCAGAGAAAGTGGCGGTGGCGTTATCGTTGAGCCTGAGTCAGCAGATGCTTTGGCTGCGGCGGTGCTGGATTTATATAATCAGCCGGAATTAGCAGCACAATTAGGGCGTAAAGGAAGAAAGTTCGCAGTAGAAAACTATTCCTTTGAGCAAGCGCTAGACCGGTATGAAGAGTTATTTGCTGATGCGATCGCTAAAAGAGCAACAAACTTGGATATCTTACCAGAAATAAGTTCTAAGGAATCACTTGTTGATATTTGAAAATTGGAAGAAAAATGCCTTTGAAATCCTCTTATTCAGATCGGCTTAAAAAAACTGACCAGAGCTTGATCGCCTTATTGAGCGATCGCATATCATTATTAGCAGCATCAGAATTCCCTTCTTTAGATGAACAACTGGCTGATGTCGCTCCCCTACTCGCTTTCTTAGCACAAGCAAAAGTGGACATAGAACAGAGTTTAACAATGTCAACTCCTAACTATCGTCAAGAAATTGATATTGTGAGACGTTTGTTTTCCCAAAATCCTCATTTATGTGTTGATATTATGCTAGCTACAGAAGAAAGGTGTAATGCAATTAGCTTTTTAGCTAATACTTATGGCCGATTGGCGAGACTGGTAGTTAATAAAGATAGAGAAGCATTAATTAAAGAGTTTGAAAATACTCAAAGTTTTTTTGAAGGGAAAATTAATAGTTTTCTACAGCCTTTAAATACAACGGGTATCCAAAGAGATTTTAAACCACAGAATATTGGCATTTGAATAAAAATTCTGTATTAGGAACGAACCGCAAAGGGCGCATAGACGCGGAGCGGCTTCCCGCAGGGTAGGACACAAAGGAAGAAAGAGAGAGAGGCAATAAAATTTGGCGCATCCTCATCAATAAATGAGATGAATAACAAAAACTATGCTGATAGACATCTTTCACGATCCAGTTTGCCCTTGGTGCAGAATTGGAAAAAAGCATCTGTTTGATGCACTGGCACAATGGCAAGAACAAGAAGTATATATCCGATGGCATCCCTTTATTCTTGACAATACTGTTCCTGCTGACGGGTATGAATTTCGTAGCTTTATGCGGAATAGAAAAGGTATCAAAGCGGAAGAACTGCAACATCTGTTTGATTCTACGCGACGCGCAGGTGAGGCGGCTGGAGTTAAGCTAGATTTTGACAAAATCCGATTGGCTGTCAATACTAAGCTTTCGCACCGACTGATTACACTCGCACCCACAAAGGTAAAAAACGATGTCGTAGAAGCTATTTATAAAGCTTACTTTGAAGACGGTTTGGACATCGGAGATATTGATGTTCTTATCGCTATAGGTACAGCTTACCAAATGGATTCTAGGGAATTACAGCTGCAATTGAGTGATGATGCTGCGGGTAAAGCTTTTGTGGCTGAATCAATATTTGCTCGGCCGAATAGCATCAATAGTGTGCCGTTCTTCATTATCAATAATAAAGTCAATATAAATGGTTCTCACTCGGTAGAAATGTTCCTACAAGCTTTGAACCGTGCCGCACTTTTAGATATATCAGCAAAAATATGATAGTCGAAATCAAGCAAAAAAGTAGATTAATTCATCAACGTGTTTCGGTTACTTTTAACTATGAGGTTTACTTCACCCAAAATTTATTTGAGTTGAAAAACCCCACGCTAGCGCAAGTGATTACAGGAGATGGGGAGACAAAGCCGAAGAAATTAGTTGCGGTGGTAGATGCAGGAATATTAAAGTCTCAACCTGAATTGGTAAAGCAATTAGTTGCGTATACCAAGTTTTATGGAGAGGTACTAGCGATCGCAGCCGAACCCATGATAATTTCGGGAGGAGAAGCTGCCAAAAACGATCGCACTTTAGTAGAGCAAATCCAGCAACTGATTGAAACAGCCGGATTATGTCGCCATTCTTATGTGTTAGCCATCGGGGGCGGGGCGGTATTGGATTTGGTAGGATACGCTGCTGCAACTGCTCACCGGGGAATTCGTCTAATTCGGGTTCCAACAACGGTGTTAGGGCAAAATGATTCTGGGATTGGGGTAAAAAACGGCATCAACGCCTTTGGTAAAAAGAACTTTCTCGGCACATTTGCGCCACCTTATGCAGTTATAAATGACTCTGCGTTCTTGACAACCCTAGACGATCGCGATTGGCGTTCTGGGATTGCAGAAGCCGTGAAAGTAGCGCTGATTAAGGATGCTAACTTCTTTGATTTTATCCACTCTCATAGCAAAGCCCTTGGGCGGCGAGACATGGCTCCTATGCAACAGCTTATCTATCGTTGCGCCCAATTGCATTTAGAACATATTGCTAATAGCGGCGATCCTTTTGAAATGGGTTCCTCTCGTCCCCTCGATTTTGGACATTGGGCGGCTCATAAACTGGAGCATTTGACAAATTATCGCTTGCGTCATGGCGAAGCTGTTGCGATCGGTATTGCTTTGGATAGCACCTATTCTTATTTAATAGGATTGCTTGATTGCTCAGAATGGCAACGAATATTAAATACTTTATCGGCGTTGGGTTTCACTTTGTATGTGCCAGAACTAGCTGAAAAATTATCACAAGTAGAACATCCTGATTGTTTGTTTCGGGGTTTAACTGAATTCCGCGAACACTTGGGTGGAGAATTGACTTTAACGTTGCTAAAAAGTATTGGAAAAGCAATTGAAGTTCATGAGGTGAATTTGTTGGTGTATAGGCAAGCAATATCACTGTTACGGGAGTTTTAGGAGGGAATTTTAAACGTAGAGGAACGCTGAGGGAAGCGCCAAGTAATACAGAGAGTTGACATTAATTTTTGAAGCAACATACTACTTTTGATGGAGGCGGATATTTCAAAATAATGTGTCTAACGAGAGTACTAGATAAGCAGTATAAAAAACGAATAAATTGACACCAGATCGAAAAATTATTCAATATATTATCTGCTTGATATCTAGTACTCTTAAATAAGAAGCGAAAAGTTTTTAATTACATCCTCTACATATATATGAATCCGGTTTTCTGAAAATATATGTAGGATGTGTTAGCACGGAGAGTACGGCATCAAACCCTTGATAACAGTCCCTTACAAACTCCGTTCTAAGAGGATGTTTGAAAAGTCTTCTTTTTGGTATCAAAAGTTTTAGATCCCTCTAAATCTCCCGATAAATTGGGAGACTTTGATTCCGGTTCTCCCCTTTTTAAGGGGGGTTAGGGGGGATCTAAAAGTGCCTAAAATCACAGCAAAACACTTTTCAAACAACCTGTAACACACTCTCCAATACCTAAATTTTGTTCAAAAATCAAATATTAATCCTACTATATAGGATTCCGGTTTGATTTCTGAAAAGATACGTAGGGTGTGTTAGCGACAGCGTAACGCACGAAACCCTTGATAGTGGTGCGTTACGAACTTCGTTCTAACACACCCTACATACCTAATTTTGTTCAAAAATCAAATAGGAGTCCTATATATAGGATTCATTTAAGTAAGCAGTTATAAATCAATATAACTATGTAAGGAAAAGTAAAAGCGGTGAAAACCTTGTGATTGCTTCACTCCACTTCATTGCGTTCGCAATGACATAGTTATAAATTTTCTCACCTACCTACTTAGATTGATGTCATACCATCTAAATTTGTTACTAATTCACAAATACAGCGCTTTTTAAGTAATTTAACTACACTCCTCACTACTTTTCATTTCCTACTAATAATTATGATTTTTGATTCTCGTTCCTACAAAACCCTTGGTGGTGTAAGTGTTTCTCGCTCCATCACCGAAGTGAAGATGGATACTGCCCTCGAAGATATTCTGTTTCACTTAAATTCTCAGCGTGGCGGCTTGCTAAGAAGCAGCTACGAATATCCAGGTAGATATAAAAGATGGGCAATCGGATTTGTCAATCCACCATTGGAATTGAGTACACAAGAAAATGCTTTCAAATTGATAGCGTTGAATGAACGCGGTCAAGTACTTCTACCATTACTATTAGAGTGTTTATCCAACTCAAGCCAACTTGAGCAAGTTACCCTAGACAATAATAATATTGTCGGCTTTGTTAAAGCTACGAAGAGATTATTTACTGAAGAAGAACGCAGTAAACAACCTTCAGCATTTACAGTTGTCCGCGAAATGCTACACACTTTCTCTAGCCAAGAAGATGAACATTTAGGATTGTATGGGGCTTTTGGTTATGACTTAGTTTTTCAGTTTGAACCAATTACCCAACGTCTAGAACGTCCTACAGATCAGCGCGATTTGGTGCTTTATCTGCCGGATGAATTGATAGTTGTTGACTATTATCAGCAAAGCGCATTTCGTCTCCAATATGATTTTGAAACAGCAGATGGCAATACAAAGAATCTGCCTCGAACAGGTGAGTCTATTGATTATCGCGGCAAACATCTTCTGTCAAATCAAACTGCTGACCATCAAGTAGGTGAGTATGCAAAAAAAGTTGAGTCTGCACTCGATTATTTCCGCCGAGGCGATTTATTTGAAGTTGTTCCTAGTCAAAACTTTTTTGAAGACTATGAAGATGAACCCAGCAAACTATTTGAAACTTTAAAGGATATAAATCCTAGTCCTTATGGGTTTATTTTTAATTTAGGTGGAGAATATCTGATTGGCGCATCTCCAGAAATGTTTGTGCGAGTTGAAGGGAAGCGGGTAGAAACTTGTCCCATTAGCGGCACTATTAGCCGGGGACTAGATGCTCTCGATGATGCGGTGCAAATTCGTCATTTACTTAACTCCCACAAAGATGAAGCTGAGTTGACCATGTGTACTGATGTCGATCGCAATGACAAATCCCGAATCTGCGAACCTGGCTCAGTCCAAGTGATTGGTCGTCGCCAAATTGAATTATACAGCCATTTGATTCATACAGTGGATCATGTTGAGGGTATACTGCGATCGCAATTTGATGCCCTAGATGCCTTTCTTTCTCATACGTGGGCGGTTACAGTCACCGGCGCACCCAAAAAAGCCGCCATAGATTTTATTGAACAGCATGAACGTAGCGCCCGCCGTTGGTA
The DNA here is from genome assembly GCF_002245985.1 of Nostoc sp. 'Peltigera membranacea cyanobiont' 232. Taxonomy (NCBI): domain Bacteria; kingdom Bacillati; phylum Cyanobacteriota; class Cyanophyceae; order Nostocales; family Nostocaceae; genus Nostoc; species Nostoc sp. 'Peltigera membranacea cyanobiont' 232. Next base: position 36,595 of record NZ_NOLK01000006.1, on the reverse strand, counting down.
TGGTGGCGCAGTCGGCTATTTAAATTTCAATGGCAATTTAAATACTGGATTAATTCTGCGGACAATCCGATTAAAAGACTGCATCGCCGAAGTGCGAGTTGGGGCGACTGTTCTTTATGACTCCATACCCCAAGCAGAAGAACAAGAAACAATCACCAAAGCTGCTGCTTTATTTGAAACGATTCGCCGTGTTAAACAAAGCAGTCAGAAACTTGATGAATCTAGTTCTATAAAATCAGCTAAAATCCTCCCAAGAGCGGCAACTGGCAAACGCATCTTACTAATAGACTATGAAGACTCATTTGTTCATACATTAGCTAATTACATTCGCCAAACTGGTGCAAGCGTCACCACACTCCGTCATGGTTTCTCGGAATCGCTATTCGATACAGAACGCCCTGACTTAGTTGTTTTATCTCCTGGCCCTGGTAGACCAAGTGATTTTCGCGTTCCCCAGACTGTCGGTGCCCTTCTTCATCGCAAAATTCCTATTTTCGGAGTTTGTCTAGGACTGCAAAGCATCGTTGAAGCTTTTGATGGAGAATTGGGAGTTCTCGACTATCCCCAACATGGTAAATCCTCACGGATTTTCGTCACCGATTCTAATTCCGTGACCTTCAAGAATTTACCACAATCTTTTACTGTGGGTAGATATCACTCATTGTTTGCCCTACCGCAACGTTTGCCAAAAGAACTGAAGGTGACAGCGATTTCTGATGACGACGTAATTATGGGTATTGAACATCAGACACTTCCCATCGCCGCCGTTCAGTTTCATCCAGAATCAATCATGACTCTAGCGGGAGAAGTCGGTTTGGAAATCATTAAAAATGTGGTGCGTGCATATACGCAAACTAAAGAGTCATTAGTCATTGGTCGAATGGCACTAAGTTAAGCTGAAGGGTATGCAGCGTAAGGATTGCAGAGGAGCAGAGGAGCAGGGGGGCAGAGGAGCAGAGGGGCAGAGGGGAATTTCTAAGTATCCGAACGCAATGCTTAAAACTTCTTCTTTCTCCCCTGCGCCTCCGCTCCTCTGCACCCCTGCTGCCTCAACGATTTTCCCTTTTCAAGCATGCCATTCGGTCATTGGTCATTAGTCATTGGTCAAAAGTGCCTCGTTCCCAATACTTGTAGAGACGGCGATTTATCGCGTCTCAAAAACCCAAAATTTTTGCCAGTAGCCCTTAACTAAACCGTATTGCATGCATTTCCAGATGGAATCTGGGAACGAGAATAATTAATTATTTCCCCATTCACTCAAGCATTTTATGATTAACCAAGTTACTACCTCTCGCCATATTCTTGAAGAGATTGTGTCGCATAAAAGGCAAGAAGTTGCACAAATGCAGCAGCAACTTCCTTTAGCTTCTTTGCAACAACAGTTAATTGCGGCTCCAACTGTCCGAAATTTCTTAGCTGCTTTACAACAAAATCCTAACCAACCTAGCTTAATCGCCGAGGTAAAAAAGGCATCACCTAGCCGTGGGATTATTCGGGCAGATTTTGACCCAGTAGCGATCGCTCAAGCTTATGAACGAGGTGGCGCAGCTTGTCTATCAGTCCTCACCGATTATAAGTTTTTTCAGGGCAGTTTTGACAATCTGCGGCGTGTGCGTCAGCACGTTGCATTACCCCTTCTGTGCAAGGAGTTCATCATTGACCCCTATCAAATTTATTTAGCACGGACAGCAGGTGCAGATGCAGTTTTGTTGATTGCCGCTATTTTATCAAACCAAGAACTCCAAGACTTTCTGCGAGTGATTCACGATTTAGGCATGAATGCACTGGTGGAAGTCCATACTTTAGCTGAATTGGATAGAGTTCTTAAGCTTGACGATTTACGTTTAGTGGGAATCAACAATCGCAATCTAGAAGATTTTACGGTTGATTTAGGAATAACACAGCAACTTTTAACACAGCGTCACCAATATTTGCAAAGTTTGGATATCACTGTCGTTAGTGAATCTGGACTGTATACACCTGCTGATTTATCTCTTGTCGCTGAAGCTGGTGTGCGTGCGGTTTTAGTCGGAGAGTCTTTGGTTAAACAAAGCGACGTAGAACAAGCTGTGCGTAGTCTTTTAAGTCTTCCTTAAATCTATTATCTAATCAAAATGAAGCTCTAATACTCGTTCACGGAGCTAAAAGACTCGTTCACGGAGCTAAAAGACTCATTAACGGAGATAAAAGACTCGTTCGCGGAGCTAAAAGACTCATTAACGGAGCTAAAAGACTCATTAACGGAGATAAAAGACTCATTAACGGAGATAAAAGACTCATTAACGGAGATAAAAGACTCATTAACGGAGATAAAAGACTCATTAACGGAGATAAAAGACTCATTAACGGAGATAAAAGACTCGTTCGCGGAGATAAAAGACTCGCCAACAACAAATATAGCGTGGGTATCGCTAATTGCTAAATGTTGATTTTTGCAGAACTATTAACTAATCATTAACTATTTTTCAAAATGACTTCTATCTCTACTGACTTTCAAACTTTACGCGATCGCCAACAGTGTGCTTTAATCCCCTTTATCACAGCAGGCGATCCTAACTTAGAAACCACTGCCGAAGCTTTACGCATCTTAGATCGCAATGGTGCTGACTTCATCGAGTTGGGCATTCCCTACTCCGATCCTCTCGCAGATGGGCCTGTAATTCAAGCCGCCGCAACTCGCGCTTTACAAAAAGGCACGAAATTAGAGCAAGTATTAGAGATGTTGGAAGCTGTAACTCCTATCCTGAAAGCGCCGATAATTCTATTTACTTACTACAATCCCATTTTGCACCGGGGTATTAAGACATTTTTGGCGCAAATTGCCACTGCTGGAGTGCGAGGCTTGGTAGTGCCAGACTTGCCCTTAGAAGAAGCAGAAGAATTAATCCAGACTGCTGCCTCTTTTGGGATTGAGGTAATTTTACTTGTAGCTCCTACTAGTTCTAAAGATAGAATTGAAGCGATCGCTCGTCAATCTCAGGGTTTTATCTACCTGGTGAGCGTTACAGGTGTTACAGGTATCCGCGCTCAAATCCAACACCGCGTAAAAGATTTGATTACAGATTTGCGAAGCGTCACCGATAAACCCATCGGCGTTGGTTTTGGTATTTCAGCACCAGAACAAGCGCATCAAGTAATGGAATGGGGAGCAGATGCCGTGATTGTTGGTAGCGCCTTTGTCAAACGGTTAGCTGAAGGTAGCCCAAGCGAAGGATTGCTTGCTGTGAAAGAATTTTGTCAGGAACTGAAAGCAGCAATTACTTCTGCATCCCTGCAAAAAGTTGGTTCAGCAAAGTAAAAAAGCTCTCTTTTTCTTCTTTACTTTGCGTCCTTTGCGGTTCGATAAATAACGAACCGCGAAGGACACGAAGGAAGAAAGAAATAAGAAGGAAATCTTGGCTGTGGTATCAGTTGTCAAAAATATATTTGAACGTAAAAGGATTTTAACCAGTGGTAAGCATACAAGACATCAAGACTGCAACTCAACAACCAGATTCTTTGGGCAGATTTGGCAGATTCGGTGGTAAATACGTCCCCGAAACCTTAATGCCCGCATTAAGTGAGTTAGAAGCAGCATTTCATCAATATCGCAACGAGCCGAGTTTCCAAGCAGAACTGCAAAACTTACTGCGCGATTATGTAGGACGACCTAGCCCATTATATTTTGCCGAACGCCTGACAACAAATTACGCTAGACCAGATGGCACAGGAGCGCAAATTTATTTAAAGCGTGAGGATTTAAATCATACAGGCGCTCACAAAATTAATAATGCTTTAGCTCAGGTGTTGCTAGCTAAACGCATGGGTAAGCAACGAATTATTGCAGAGACAGGCGCAGGGCAACATGGCGTAGCGACTGCAACCGTATGTGCGCGATTTGGTTTGAAATGCGTAATTTACATGGGCATCCACGATATGGAACGCCAAGCTTTAAATGTCTTCCGCATGAAATTAATGGGGGCAGAAGTTCGCCCAGTAGAGGCAGGTACGGGAACTCTCAAGGATGCAACTTCCGAAGCAATTCGAGATTGGGTGACGAATGTCGAAACAACCCATTACATCCTGGGTTCAGTTGCCGGGCCTCATCCCTACCCGATGATTGTCCGTGACTTCCACGCCGTAATTGGTGTAGAAACTCGCGCTCAATCCCAAGATAAATGGGGAGGATTACCAGATATTTTACTGGCTTGCGTGGGTGGAGGTTCCAATGCCATCGGCTTATTCAATGAGTTTATGCATGAATCTTCGGTGCGTTTAATTGGAGTCGAAGCGGCGGGTGAAGGTGTAGATACAGAAAAACACGCTGCTACCTTGACAAAGGGAAGAATAGGTGTATTGCACGGTGCAATGAGCTATTTACTGCAAGATGATGATGGTCAAGTTATCGAAGCCCATTCAATTAGTGCCGGATTAGATTATCCCGGCGTTGGCCCTGAGCATAGTTATTTAAAGGATCTTGGTCGCGCCGAATATTACAGTGTCACTGATAAGCAAGCGTTAGATGCATTTCAAAGACTCTCCCAACTAGAGGGAATTATCCCAGCTTTAGAAACTGCTCATGCGATCGCATATCTCGAAACCCTTTGTCCTCAGTTAGAAGGCAGCCCCCGCATTGTTATCAATTGCTCTGGTAGAGGTGACAAGGACGTTCAAACCGTCGCCAAAGTCCTTATTCCTTAATTTTCTCTTCTTCTCGTCATTTGTCATTTGTCCTTCGTGAATGACCAATGACCAATGACTAATGACCAATGACAAATAACCAATATGATCGCTGTAACTCAAACTCCACCTGAGAATATCTCCATCCCTTCTGAGTTCTACAACTGGCCAGCTTTATTGCAACAGTTGCTGAATCGGCAATCGTTGACGGTTTCTCAAGCGACAGATTTGATGCAAGGTTGGCTCACAGATTCCATTCCTCATGTCCTATCAGGGGCAATTTTAGCCGCAATTCAAGCTAAAGGTGTATCTGCACAAGAATTAGTTGGCATGGCTAGTGTCTTGCAATCCCAAAGGCTAGGGACTGGTGACTGGGGATTAGGGACTGGGCAAGAGTTTTCCCAATCCCCAGTCCCCAGCACCCAATCCCCAGTACCCAGCACCCAATCCCCAGTCCCCCTAATTGACACTTGTGGAACTGGTGGAGATGGCGCTTCAACTTTTAATATCTCTACTGCTGTCGCCTTTGTTGCCGCCGCCGCCGGGGTAAAAGTTGCAAAACATGGCAATCGTTCCGCATCTAGCAAGACCGGTTCGGCTGATGTGCTGGAAGCTTTGGGGATAAATCTCACCGCCACTCCTGAAAAAGTCCAAGCCGCAGTGGGTGAAGTTGGAATTACCTTTTTGTTTGCTCCAGGTTGGCATCCTGCACTCAAAGCGATCGCTACTTTGCGAAAAACTTTGAAAGTGCGGACTGTTTTTAACTTACTCGGCCCGCTAGTAAATCCGATGCGGCCGACAGGGCAAATTATTGGGGTGAACGATCCGCTTTTACTAGAGGAAATTGTGCAAGCTTTATCCCAATTGGGATGTCAGCAAGCGATCGCACTTCATGGACGCGAACGTTTAGATGAGGCTGGTTTAGCTGATGTTACTGACTTGGCTGTACTCCAAGATAAAAAAGTCCGTTCTCTAACGCTGAATCCTCAAGAACTTGGTTTGAATTTTGCACCAACTTCGGCGTTGCAAGGTGGAGATGTTCAAGAAAATGCCGAAATCTTGAAGGCAGTTCTCCAAGGTAAAGGCACTCAAGCGCAGCAGGATGTAGTCGCTTTAAATACAGCCTTAGCACTCCAAGTTAGTGAAGCCATTCATGGTGAAACTGATATTTTTGCAGGTTGTGTTAAAGGTATTGCCCTTGCTAAGGAAATTCTGCAAAGCGGTGCGGCTTGGACAAAACTAGAACAACTTGCTGAATTTTTGCGCTAAGGGACTTCCAATTAAAAAAATATCCAATTTTGTAGGGTGCGTTAGCGACAGCGTAACGCACCGCCAGATATCTCGGTGCGTTACGGCTTTCGCCTAACACACCCTACTGTATATTTTATTTTTTGGAAGTCCCTAAACGAACTTCTCCCACCCAGCCCAAGCTACTAAAGCTAAAGCTGCCTTATACCTTGACCTGCAATAGCAATGCATTCACCTGCAATGCCAATGTATTGACCTGCAATGCCAATGCATCAACCTGCAATGCCAATGCATTCACCTGCAATGCCAATGCATTCACCTGCAATGCCAATGCATCAACCTGCAATATCAATGTATCCACCTGCAATCATTAGCCCTTATACCACAAACTATACACAAGGAAAAACAGATGATTATCATACTTAAGAGCGGTACGCCTGTTGAGGAAATTACTCGCATCAGTCAAGAACTGAGTGAAAACTGGAAAGTCACAGTAGAAAAAAGCGTTGGCACTCATAAAGTTGTGCTGGGGCTAATTGGCGATACCTCTAGCATTGATAAATTGCAAATCCAAGAGTTCAGCCCTTGGATTGAGCAAGTATTACGAGTGCAACAACCTTTCAAGCGGGTAAGCCGAGAATTCCGACATGGTGAAGCTAGCGAGGTTGTTGTCCCTACACCGAATGGTGATATTTATTTTGGCGAACATCATCCGATCGTAGTGATAGCTGGGCCTTGTTCCGTTGAAAATGAAGCGATGATTGTCGAAACGGCAAAGCGCGTGAAGGCAGCAGGAGCGCAGTTTCTGCGTGGTGGAGCTTACAAACCTCGCACTTCACCTTATGCGTTTCAAGGTTATGGTGAAAGCGCTTTAGATTTATTAGCAGCAGCGCGGGAAGCTACTGGTTTGGGTATCGTCACAGAACTGATGGATGCTGCCGATTTATCAGCAGTGGCGAGAGTAGCTGATATAATTCAAATCGGTGCTAGGAATATGCACAACTTTTCTTTGCTGAAAAAGGTAGGCGCTCAAGATAAACCTGTGCTGCTGAAGCGGGGGATGTCTGCCACAATTGACGAGTGGCTAATGGCGGCAGAATATATTTTGGCATCTGGAAACCCAAATGTAATTCTTTGTGAGCGGGGAATTAGAACCTTTGATGGCAAATATGCCCGAAATACTTTAGATTTATCTGTGCTTCCGGTATTGCGATCGCTGACCCATTTACCGATTATGATCGATCCTAGTCATGGTACTGGTAGGTCTGAATATGTTCCATCGATGGCAATGGCTGCGATCGCAGCTGGTACAGATGCCTTGATGATTGAAGTTCACCCCAATCCAGCTAAGGCTTTATCCGATGGGCCCCAATCTCTCACCCCTGATAAATTTGACCGCTTAGTTCAGGAAATGTCAATTCTGGGCAAAGTAGTCGATCGCTGGCCTACACCTGCATTTGATAGCATTAATGACAAGCGCATTCTCTTCACGCCAGAACTTTCAAAGTAGACAGAGTGTAATCTCAGCTAATTTTTTATGAATGGCTAAACCCGATCGACAGATTTTTTAAACAAAAGAATCCGTTGGTCGGGTTTTCATCAGTCTAATTATTGTAGAGACGGCGATTCATCGCGTCTTTTACCTTAACCGTAATGAGTTTTATTACTTAGGATAGTTTCGAGTTAAATAAAGTTGTATTTAAGATTACAGGTAATAAAAAACTAAATTTGTGGGGAATTAATTTTTCCCTGCTATCAAGGAGTAATAATGGTTTTAAGTCAATATCAACGTGCTATAGGCGTATTTACTCATCGTCGAGATGCAGAACAGGCGCTACATGAGTTGAGAGATTCTGGCTTGGCGATGGAAAAAGTATCTGTAGTTGTACAAAATGCAGACCGCAATCATCAGATTACCGATGATGAAATTAAAGAGCGTACTGGTGATAAAGCCGATGAAGGTGCAACAGTAGGAGGACTTTCAGGGGGCGCGGTTGGCGGGTTGACCGGTTTATTAGTAGGTCTTGGGACTTTAGCAATCCCTGGAGTTGGGCCAATAATGCTGGCTGGCGCGGCTGCAACTGCTTTGGTTACAACCCTTGTTGGTGCAAGTATTGGTGCTGCTACTGGGACTTTTGCTGGTGCGCTAGTTGGTTGGGGAATATCAGAAGAGCAAGCTAAAGCATATAACGAGCGAGTAGAGCATGGACACTATTTCATAATCGTAGATTGTACATCTTTGGAAATTGCTACAGTAGAAGCAATTCTACACCGTTGGGGTATTGAAGAGTTTGGTATTTACGAGCCTCTCAATAGTGAGCAATTATCTACAAATTATCTGCCCACGACAACTTCCACAACTGCCACTCCTAATAAAAGTGGGATTTTGAGCAAGTATGCTGTTAGTTGTTTTAATAACATAGATAATGCTAAAGCCGCAATTAACGATATGTATGTCGCAGGGTTTTCAGCAAATCAGATGTCTTTAATTTGCAAAGATTTTTCTCAATTGATTGGGTTAACTGGTATTAATCTAAGCGAGCGCTTTGACGCGATGAGGCTAGGAATAGCAGATGAGTGGGCGCACTTTTACAACGAGCAAATTGCTCAAGGCAATTACATATTCATCGTTAGTGGCACAGACAAAGAGCTTGAGCAGGCTAGCTTGATTTTGGGCAATTATGGGGTTCAGGAATATCAAATTTATGACCCCATGTTAATCCGTTCTTGATTGAAAACTATTACCGCAAAATTTAACAATTTTGTTGGAGCAAACAAATATACAGCAATGCTGTATATGTTGCAGCTCATAATTCAAGGGTGTCAGAAGAGAAAAATACTCTTTATTAATATTCTGCCCGGAAACCGGGCGAATATATGACTAAGCAATTGTCCTGGCTAAATTACTTCATCTAAATCTCCTCAGAAATTTAGAAGTAAAATTAATAGCCTTCTATTGTAAAACCAGCAGATTGAATTATCTGTTTAATAGACTCTTCAGAAGCCGCAGTATCTACAGTTACAGTTTTAGTATCAACGTTCACATCTACTTTGGCATCAGATTCCATTGAACTATCTACTTTTTTTAAGTTCGTGCATACTTCTCACAATCTTTGTTACTAAATTTCTGGGTGTAAATCTGACGCTTTCGCTCAATATCTTATTTCTCATCCCAGGAACAACAACAGTTTTGTTTTTCATTAAGCTGCGATAACCAATCTTAGCAACGGTTTCCGTATCCATCATTCTGTTAACACTAGCAATCTTGGAATCTTCCATTGCAGCAGTTTGTTGGAATTCCGATGCTGTTGGCCCCGGACAAAGAACAGTCACGCTGACACCTGTACCCTCTAATTCATTAGCGATCGCTTCTGAAAATGATAAGACATAGGCTTTAGTAGCAAAATAAACTGCCATTAGAGGCCCTGGTTGAAAAGCTGCTGCTGAGGCTACATTTAATATTTTTCCATAGTCTTGCTCGACCATATCTTTGAGAAATAACTTTGTTAAATGAGTCACGCACACCAAATTTACCTGAAGCATTCGCAGTTCAATGTTGAGGTCTGTTTCGGTAAATGTTCCATAAGTACCAAAGCCAGCATTATTAACCAACACATCAATCTTGATGGATGCTTGCTGGAGTTCGGTAAAAATTTCATCTGGGGATGTTGTGATAGATAAATCCTTGACCAAAATTTTCACAAAAATACCAAATTTTTGTGGAAACTCATTTATAATTTCAGTAAGTTTTTGTTCATTTTTATCCACTAACACCAGATTATAATTATGACGAGCAAAAATCTGGGTTAACTGATAACCTATCCCACTAGCCGCTCCTGTAATTAGAGCAGTTTTTTTTCGCCGAATTTCGGATGTTTTATTCATGTTGCACAAATGACTAATTTGAGTTAATTAATTTAACTTTTATAAATTTAGCGATAGCAGTATATAATCTTTGCTATAGCTAAAATTATGGTGAAAGATGATGCTGTCCACCTGAAATGAGTATGTTTAAAGCAAGCATATTAGTCGTAAATATAAAAATCTGTATCTATCTAAACAAGAGCAAAAATATTTAATCCAGTTATTAATGTCACAACATAATTCCGTTACTCTAACTGATGTGCAAGCAGCACAAGAGCGGATTTTGGGAATTGCCCACCGCACCCCTGTGCTGACTTCTAGAATTGTTAACGATCGCACCAATAGCCAAGTATTCTTTAAATGCGAGAACTTTCAACGCACGGGGGCATTTAAATTTAGAGGGGCGTACAATGCCCTAACGCAACTATCGGTAGCCCAAAAACGAAGAGGCGTTATCACCTATTCATCGGGAAATCATGCCCAAGCGATCGCTCTAGCTGGTAAACTCCTCAATATTCCCACCACTATTGTCATGCCTGATGATGCACCCATAGTCAAACAAACTGCTACTCGTGGTTATGGTGCAGAGATAATTTTATACAATCGCCAGGAAACAAACCGAGAAGAATTAACCCAAAATCTAGCAAGCGATCGCAATCTGACTCTGATTCCCCCTTACGATCATCCCCATGTAGTCGCTGGACAGGGAACAACTGCTTTAGAACTGATTCAAGAAGTTGGGGAATTGGACTTGTTATTAGTTTGTTGTGGCGGTGGCGGATTACTTTCAGGATGTGCGATCGCAGCCAAAGCACTTTTACCCAATTGTAAAGTAATTGGGGTAGAACCAGCACTTGCCGATGATGCTACCCGCTCCTTTCACACCAAAACGCTGCAAACTGTCAAGAATCCTGATACCATCGCCGATGGTGCGCGGACTCCTAGCCTTGGTCAAATTACTTTTCCCTTAGTGCTGCATTACGTCGATGACATGGTGACGGTATCTGAAGAAGCAATTCTTCGCACCATGTTTTTCTTGTGGGAACGTTTGAAAATTGTCGTTGAACCCACCGGAGTCCTTGCAGCCGCAGCCTTACTCGAAGGTGTGGTGACAGCACCAGAGTCGAGGATTGGTGTTATCGTCAGTGGTGGAAATGTAGATTTAGCGCAAGTTGGCACATTGTATGCTAAATTACCCGCTTTTGCTTTTCTTACCTGATATATCTGCGGAGTGGGGATTTTACTCACCTTGGCTATTCCCATATTCAATATCTAATTGAATCGCATCACAGCACGGCATTTGTGGAGCGAAAGCAGTGGTTAGCTGAGAATGGGGTAATTTATAACCTTTAGAAATATGTTAAACGATCGCAGCGATCGCATTTAGACAAAGTTGAATTAAAAACTTCAAAGGGCGATAGGCAAATATGGTTTTTCAGTACACTAACGCATTTGTCACCATAGCCTCGGTTAATTGCGAGAATTTAGTAAATTTCTATATTAAATTCCTGGAGCAAAAGCCAGTTATTTTGATTCCGAATGTCTATACTGAGTTTAATTTGCTTAGTATGCGATTAGGTATTTTTAAACCCAAAAACACAAACGAATCGGAATTTGAAGCTGTCACCAAAAGTAAGATTAGTTTGTGTTTAGAGGTGAGTAACTTAGAAGATGCGATCGCTCACTTAACAGCTTTAGGCTATCCCCCTCCAGGAAACATTTCCATTGCTTCCCACGGCAGAGAAATTTATGCTTATGACCCTGATGGCAATCGTATTATTCTACATCAAGCCCCAGTGAACGATAATTGATAAGTAATAATAATTTATTTGGTAATTTACTGTGGCTATAACTCAAAACTATAGATTAAACCTGATTCAATGGTATCCAGGTCACATTGCTAAGGCTGAAAAGAAGCTTAAAGAACAGCTAAAGCGCGTAGATGTGGTGTTTGAAGTCCGAGACGCGCGGATTCCCTTAGCAACTCACCATCCCCAAATAGGTGAGTGGGTGGAGGGTAAGACACGGGTGTTGATCCTTAACCGAGTAGATATGATTACGCCGCAAATGCGATCGCTGTGGATAGATTGGTTTAAACGTCAAGGAGAAGTCCCTTATTTTACCAATGCTCAACATGGTAAAGGTATAGCAGAAGTAGCGCGAGCCGCGCAAGCCGCAGGAGTAGAACTCAATCAAAGAAGAAGCGATCGCGGAATGTTACCCCGTCCAGTACGGGCTGTGGTAATTGGTTTTCCCAATGTCGGTAAATCAGCTTTAATTAACCGCCTCTTGGGACGGCGAGTAGTGGAAAGTGCAGCCCGTCCTGGGGTAACTCGCCAACTGCGTTGGGTGCGAATTTCTGAACATTTAGAATTGCTAGATGCTCCTGGTGTCATCCCTATAAGGTTGGAAGATCAAGACGCAGCATTGAAATTAGCCATTTGTGATGATATTGGTGAAGCATCTTATGATAACCAACTAGTAGCAGCAGCCCTAGTGGATTTATTCAACTATTTGGAAGCTGTAACTACAGATTTGTTACCCAAAAAACCATTACAGTCCCGTTACCAAATCGATTCGACATCCGACACTGGAGATACCTATTTACACGCCTTGGCGGAGCATCGTTACAAAGGTGATGTAGAACGAGCCGCAAGACAACTTTTAACAGATTTTCGCAAAGGCTTGTTGGGTGAAATGAGTTTGGAATTACCTCCTAACTAGATTACAAGCATTTTCAAGCCGTTTTTGAGTAGCAGATGAGTAGTACTCAAAAATCTGGGCACTCGGCTTTGGTGACATCTGGGTGGCAATAGTACTTCAAAACTGTTTGAACAGTGTCACCGATCCAGTAAGCTACCTTCTCAGGAGATGCCCCAGAAGCGATCGCCCAAGTGGCGAAAGTATGGCGAGTGCTATAAGCCTTTAGATAGGGAACTATGCCCCTATCTGCCAAATCTGTTACGACACCGCTATAGCGATACCCCCCAGCATCGTGGGCCCGCCAGCATTTATCTAAAATGTTTAAATTCAGCCTTTCCCCGGTCGTGCTTTTAAAAATCAGTTCTTTTGGATCTAGGGAATCTGGTTTAACCTCTGCAAGTAAGGATTGCAGTTTAGAGCCTTGTACACAGGAGAACACTCGCCGTTTGTTATTCTTGGTTCCTTTGAGAATACGGACACGAGAGGCATAGGCTTTTGTGATAGAGATTCGGGTACATTCGCGGCTGACATCACCCCACGTCAAGGCAAATGCTTCTCCATGCCGACATCCAGTCCAGAATAAAAATTTAATCAGGACACTGTAGTGTGAAAATCTTGGGTGGGATTCAAAAGCAGAGATGATTAGATCCCTTTCTTCTAGGGTGTAAGCTTTTTTGTTATTTTCATTGCTGGAACTTTTGGGACTTGGTAACTGGATCTTTTCAAAAGGGTTGGAATTAATTAAGCATGAGTCGATAGCCCATCTAAAGCACCTAGAAACAGGGTTAGCGCCTTGTATGCGGTATGGTAGCTATATTGAGCTAATAGAAAATCTCGGATTGTTGGAGCATCTTCGACTGATTTACTTGAAAGTTCCGCAACAATTTTAGTTATTTGCTTGTAATCACTTTCTAGGGTTGAACGTTCTAGATGTTGAGTTTGAAAAGTCAAGAATTTATCCCATAGCTTATCTAAAGATTCTTTCTCTACAGGGATTGCAACTTTTTCATATTTTCCAAACTTATATGATTTTAATGTGCAATCAAAACGCCCTAATGCGATATCTCGCTGAATTTCTTCCCAGCGAGACTCCACGATAATTCTATTTTTAGATGAATCTTTAAGTCCGCTAGACAGATAGAATTGCTTGCTATGACCATTGACTCTAAAGCGAATATTTAGTTTTTTCGTTTTAGGGTCTGCGATTATAGCCATAGTTATTTTTCATCTTTGGTAATGTCTTCAAAAACGAGGTAAATTCTGCTTTCTAGCTGTTTAGGTGGACGGCAAGGGTAAGGCGAGGATTTTTCTATTAATCTCAACCCGTTACTTTCGGCAGTTTCTGAAAATAGTTCTGCTGCATCTTCTACGATTTCTTTAGCCGCCCAGACTCGAATTTTAATGAGTTTAGTCGCTGACTGGGCTGGGGTATCATCTCGTTCCCATTCCTTTTTATCTGCCTGCCAGTACCAACCTAATCGGTTTAGTTCAGCGTAAAGCTCATCCTGAGTTTGATGTGGGAAGGTTAGCCTTTGGCAGGCTTTTGAGTACTTAGCAGTATTTTTCATCGCATCCGTTTCTTTGGCTTCTTTGCTTTAAAAACTTCACAGCACCAGCACATATCTCTAGTCTCTTGACTTCATCCAATTCATAATCAGTCATGCTGATAATTAGGTACTCCTCTGTTCCAAAGATCAGATGAACGTGTCTTACGTACATATCTGGATAGTCAAACATCCCAGGTACAATCATCTCGCGGACTACCAACGATTCTTCAGTTAGTAGTGATTCACCAGCAGAAAAACCGTGCTTGTTTTCTTTTTCTAGGTCGTGATAAGTGAGATAATTCATATCAAGTATTAAATAGAACCAGTGCCGTCACACAGACTACATTTGCTTGGGTGGGCATCGTTTACATAAAGATAGATTTTTCCTGTCCCCCAGCATTCAGGGCAGTTCTCTGGATAGTCGTCAGTCGTCTGGGTCTTGTCGTATCCCCATAGGCGACCGCAATCTAAACACTCCCACCAACCATCCTTCGGGCTATAACGTGTCCGCTTAGAGTCGCATTCTGGACAATTTAGATCAGCCATTGCACAGTTAAAAATTGTTTGGATTTTTTAAGGTTTCTAAGTATCCTGGATGCAAATATTCATGGCATTCCCACCATGAATTACCAACAAAAATTGGTGTCTCGGATTGATGAAGAGAACTAAGCAAGACAATGTAATTTTTGCAAATCTGTTCTCCTTCCTCGTCACAGTGACACTGTTTTACTACACAATATTTTTCGGCTTCCATTTGTAAATCAACTCCTTTAAAAAAGTTAAATTTTTGGTAATTTTAAAAATCTATCTACAGTTCCTGAAAACCTTTGCTAGCGGGTATTTTAGCCATCTACAGCCCAATTTTTGGGGCGAAAAATTGTAGACGGTGTAGGCAATCTATTGATGGTCTGTTGAAGAGTTGTCGAGCGCCATTAATGCATTCGCGGTATTAGCGTGTTACTAACTAATTAGCTTATAAAGCTTTGCCTACAGCCTGTAGACGGACTGTAGGCAAACTGTAGACATTACTTTGACCACCTCCAGCCGAGGCGATCGCCATTTCCCTCCACTTCCCCCAATCCCCTATCAGCTAGGGACTGAAAGAAAATCCTGATGTTCTCTGGGTCATCTTTCTTGAGCATGTTGCAGCGTTGCTGAACTATCCGCGCTTTCAAAAGCTCACCTGGATGCTCTTGCCCCCAAGTAAGGATAAATTGCTCATATTCATTCAGGTCTTGAGTCGATCGCAGTTCCTTTTCTCCCCCGCCGGAGTTTTCCGGCTGCGCGATCGCAGTCGCTCCCCAGTTGCTTAGGTCAAGCTCACAAGGGCAGTCATCGACCATAAACCGCCTTTTGCCACCCGCCTTTAGCCATTGCTCTAGTTGAGGATCTTTAAGTTTAGTCCTGGCGTAGTCGCGCCCAAACTGTCCCAAGCGCACCAAAACAAAGCAGCTGTAAAGGGTGTCTTTGTCACCCTGCAAGCCATAATTCTCTGCGGTGTCGTTTTGGGCCAGGGCACAAATGAACTGTTTGTATCGCCGTCCCCGCTTGGCGTGGCGTTTTATCCAGTGGGTGGAATTATCGCATTCATCCACCAAAATCGGGAATTCCTCAGCAATTAGGAATCTCTCACGACCTGCGATCGCGTTATCTCCCCCTTCTCCGCGCAGTTCTACAAGCTCCTCTAGGGTTTTGAGGTCGTGGCCCATTGCGGTGTCGATGGCTTTAAAATTGCCCTTTCTGCCAATAACATCAGCCTTATAGCCGAATATTGCCAGCATTACATCAATGCCCCTTGCTGGGATGCCACAGGAGGATTCCCCGATGAGCTAGCAGCCCTGCGGCAATCAGCTAATTCAATTTCTAGCGTTAGCGAGATTAGCCAGTGGATTAATGACTGCCTCGAAATTGCGATCGACCCGTTTTAAAACCGAACTTGAAAGTGCGATCGCAGTTGCCTAAAAAATTGGCTAATAATGACTTGACCCGTCACCACCTTACACAGCAATGATTCTGACCCGTCACCTCACCCGTCACCGACCCGTCACCGATGAATACAGGCAAAAATTCTATGAAAATATCAAGCAATGAACTGCCTAAGCTATTAAACCAAATATAGCGGTGTGCAGTTCAGTGAGATACAAAAACTTTGCTGAAATGATTTGACAGCAAGGACTTTGGTGTTCTCATCCAATCGATAACCGCTATAAATGCTGAACTAGAAAGATTGAACTGGACTGGCAAACGATACAGAGAATACTTAACTCAGACATACGGAGAAAAAGCTTTTATTCCTGATACAGAATTCCGCAATATTTTTCAGCACCTAAAATCTCTGCCTTCACCTTCAGACACTAAATAGTAACAATTAGGAACGAAAGACCCATGTATAAAAACATAAAAAAAGTGAGCAAGTGTCATAACACTGCTCAACAAAAAAAACAAAATAATTTATTCAATTATAGCACAATTGGAGGGAGAAATGATTAACACAACTCTCTCACAGCAAGCATCTCCGGCGTTAAGTGCTGAATATCAGCAGGTTAATCCAAGAAATAGATTCCAATCATTTAACGAGTTTAAAGAATTCATTGAAACCTTATTTATAGATGGCAGTGGCATTGATTCAGAGCTATTTAAACACTGCATCGAATTTCATGAAGACCAAGAATTTGACTACGGAGGTGAAGTTACTACCCCCATTCATGAAGCATTAAATTGGACGTTTACCCGATTTACCCAACAAGTCAAAGAGCCAATGTACGCCGCTTTTTTCATGAACGAAGACGGCACAGTTTGGCAAGCTATTGTCTCCCTCTGGGACGAAGATCGTCAGCGACCCTACAGTTATTTAGCACCCAACGGCAATGGCGATCGTGTCTATCTTCCTCCCGTTCCCCCATCTACCAGAAAACGCATTGCTTCCCGGTATGCGGCAGAAATACCCACAGATGGCAGTTTCTGGGAATGGCTTGAAACTTCTCCCATCCCCCGAATCATCGGCGAAGGCGGTAAAAAGGGATTAGCTATGTTCTCTCAGGGTTACGTCCCGCTAACTCTCTATGGCTGTACCTGCGGTGGCAGAGAGAAATTAATTCCCGACTTGAAACGATTTAACCAGGAAGATGCTATTTGGCTATTTGCCCTAGACCGTGACAGCAAAGAAAAAACTAGACACAAGGTTAACGCTGCCAAACGAGATTTAGGGAATGTCCTAGACAGGGATGGATTTAAGACCTACAGAGAAGATATTGTCTGGTCATCGGAAGATGGCAAAGGAGTAGATGATCTAATGGTAAATAAAGGATTTGGGGCTTTTGACTCAGCTTACAATCGTGCGATCGCAAGATTGGAGAAACAATTTCACCCCAACAGTACATCGGACTCCAAGGAACAGAAACACAAAAACCCGCCCCCTGACCAGATGGCGAAAAAAATAGCCGAAGATTACCGCCAACTGCTGGCATTTGATAATGAAACAAAACAGTGGCGTAGATACGCGGCTGATTTCGATGGCGTTTGGTCTAATGAATCGCCGGAATACGTGGAATCAATTGTTTATAAGATTCTCGGCAACGAAGGCGCTTACAATTTTGGGCCTGATTATGTGACTGGTGTAGTCAAAATACTCCGCCACGAACTCATTGAACGCCAGTGGAACCAAGTCTCATCACGCGATTTTCTCCCCTTTTTGAACGGTGTAGCAGAAGTTAATACAGGTAAATTATTACTACATTCACCTCAGTATCGGCTGACTTGGTGTCTGCCAAGAGATTATTCGGACGAAGGTGGAAGCTGGGAAAATATCAACACATTCCTAGAACACCTTGCGGCTGGTAATGCTGATATCAAAGAATTGCTAATTTGTTACTGCAACGCCGTCATCAAAGGACGGTACGACTTACAGAAATTTCTTCACCTGATTGGATTGGGCGGAACAGGTAAAGGGACATTCACCCGGCTGCTCACTGAATTGATTGGTAAGCAAAACGTCTTAGTAACCAATCTTCCCATCTGGTGTACAAACCAATTCGAGGGAGCGAACGCTTTTGGTAAGCGGCTGGTGATATTCCCCGACGAAGATCCTTACAGGGGAACCATAGGCAGATTCCTCAGCTTGACTGGTGAAGACCAAGTTAGGGCTGAGGAGAAGAGGCAGAAATCTTTCAACTTTGATTACCAAGGTATGACCTTGGTGGTTTCAAATTTCCCCGTTTTTAGTGGTGGCAGCAGCCGCCGCGCCAAACGTCGAACCATAACCGTCCCGTGTAACAACACTGTTCCCGAAGCCAAGCGCCAACAGCTATCTACGGTATTTGAGCCAGAATTAGCGGCATTCACCAACTACTTGCTCTCAATTAGTGACGATCGCGTTACCGCAGTCCTCAGAGGCAAGAAAGAAATTCCAGAATGTACCTTGGAATTCTGGAACAACCAAATGAAGGGCGATTCTGTAGCAGCCTGGATCAACGACAAAGTTATCTATGATGTCAACGCTCTGACTGCGATCGGGAATGACAGAAATGAGGGTGCAAACGGTGAACAGGTTCAAACCTTGTTCGGCTCTTATATCCGCCATTGCCAAGCTTCTGGCGATTCTCCCAAGAGTAGCAAGGTTTTCACCCCAGATTTAATAGAACTTTGCCACACAATCCTGAAATGGCCGGTACTGAAACACCATACCAAAACTGGCAGATATATTAAGGGAATACGGTTAAGGAGTATCTTAGATAACGAAATACCAGCATACGACTACTTACTAATGGAACGGGTGACGGGTGGCGGGTCAGGTGGCGGGTCAGGTGACGGGTCAGGTGGCGGGTCAGGTGACGGGTCAGGTGACGGGTCAGGTGCCGGGTCAGGTGACGGGTAGCGTTGAATTAACCCCAACTTTTATAGAGGAAAATTCTGAAATTGAAGTTCACTTTCCGATCGTGGGAGATAACCCCTTAGCTGTCATCGATGATCGTGTCGATAGCACTGCCACTCGACCGGAAAAGTGCCGCTATTATCAAATAGTCAAAGTTAATCCCACCGTCTTTAAAATCGAAACACGCTTTGGGAAGGTTAGCGTCAACGCTGAACCGTATCACCGTCTTGGAACTGGTGACAGCAAAATCTGGTTTGAATTTCAAACCCCAGACCGGCAGATATTAACCAAGAGTATCAAGGCAGATCCAGATCAAAGGCTGCTGCCCAGAGTGGCCAAAGAATGCGGTGTCATTAAAAAGTGGGAAGAGAGAGTAATACAGCACTTCAGTTCCAAGATTGAAAATTCAGCTTGTAAGTTCAAAGTCAGAATTTTAGGCGATAACGATTACGAGTGGATTAATGATTGCATTCTCAAGAGTGTGCCCAATCCCCCATCTACTACCCATTTCATCTTCACAACTCCGAAGAACACGATCGTAACTTCTCATCTTGGAGAGTTTGAGGAGATGTAGGAGCGAGTGTTCGTACCCCTGCTCAAAAGCCAGCTACGCCCAGGCATCGCACTCAATACCCGATGCTCAATGCCCAATGAAAAGCGATCGCCTTGTGAGCTTTGTGAGCGATCGCGGTAAAACTTTGAATATATCAACTTCAGGGTATTCGCCCTGAAGGGATAAGTCAAAGGCGATTTTTTTCCTATTTGCAATAAAAATTAACTACGAATAAGTACTGTTTTTAAAAACTAACCCTTAATCCTAAGTTCCGGTTTTACCTTCCATGAAGGTTAAACAGGTATATTTTTGTTGCATACATAAGTAGCATTGCTGTAATTCTCTCTGGTTAAGGCTTATGGAACACTGAGATGTGCTGCTTTTACATAAAAGTGGAACATTTACGGAAATATTGAAGGGGAGTAAAACTAGATTATCCCCCTTAAATGTGTAGCCAAATAAATGGCAGGCGAAATCGTATTAGCTGGTAGAGAGAAAATAGTCTTAGCGGTAAATAGAACTAATTACAAATCCGTTGTTTCACAAGCAATTGCAAATAGAACTTTAATTGAAAATAGAGATATCGGGGATTTTGTAGGTTCCCCAGTAGAAGATTACGTCAGGGCCAAAGCAGAAACAATTAAGTTGAGCGTATTCTTTTTCAATTTTCAGCAACCACCTTTTCAAGAGAGACAAGGATTTAGATTTGTAAGGGCAACATACAACATCCCCGATGCCAATAGAGCCAAACTAGATTGGCTGACGATTAAAAATGCTTGCGGAGGTGCAGAAGGCTACACATGGGGTAGATTTCGTGCCACTGCAAATTTAAGCAATGGCAGACAGATGCAAGTCTATGGCGGTAGCGATGAAATAGCTGCAAATATGTTGCGTTCCCTAGCAGCATTTTCAACTGCAAAAATTCTGACATTGACCGTAGCTGAAGAAAAAAAGGAAGGCAGACGGGCAGAAAACCAAAGAATGTATAAGGAAACTACGCGGGTATATCCGGCGTTTTTTAGCGTTCTAAATTTTGAAAAGGTAGTAGTTGAGGAGAGTCGAGAATATTCAGGATTTAATGCAACTCTGTCGGGAGATTTCAAGCGTAGCCGAACTAAAAAAATTCCCCTTTGGGTTAGTAAAGAACCTTCCAATGCCAGAGCGATTATTATTGAAGCTCTCCGAGTTAGGGGAATCCCACAACAATAGATAAATATGCCACTAACTAAAGCAATTAAAGCGGGAATAACGATTCCTGAACTGATAAAAACGGCGGCGGACGATGATGACTATCTAATTTTATTTACTCCCACAGGAGACCCCTATAAGATTACTAAAACTAATTTCTTGTCCGGGTTAAGCGGTGTTGGAAACGGGGGCGGTGGCAGTGGTGACACCTACTTTAATGACGTGGTGCTACTCCTACCATTTGACGGAAATATTAACGACATAAAAGGACATAGTGTTACAGCAACAGGCACGCCGACTATAGACACGACTCAATACAAAAATGGAACTGGAAGCTTAAATCTTGATGGGGATAGTTACTTATCGATCGCCAATACTACAGATTTTGAATTGGGGAATGGCGACTTTACGATAGAATGCTGGGTGTATCCAACATTTTCGGCACAAGTAAGAAATATTGCTGTGCATAGAAATAACTATGCTTCGGATCAATCTTGGAGTTTAAATACTTACCATCCTCAAGACATAGGTAAAATTAGTTTTTTTGCTAACAATGCCAATGAAATAAGCTTAAACAGTTCTTTTAAGCCTGCGATGAACACATGGTCACATATTGCCATTTGTCGGAGTACCAACGTATTTACCTTTTATGGAAATGGGGTAAGTGCTGGCGTTACTACTTCCGGATCATCAATACGAACTACCTCATCAAATATGTATATAGGGCAGGCACCGGACTCGCCATCGGAAAAGTGGATCGGGAAAATAGACGATTTTAGAATTACTAAGCGTTGCCTCTACACCGAGAACTTTACTCCACCAGGAAAATTACCAACTAATTAGAAAGATGACACTAGAGAATTTAACTATTAAACAAAAAATAGCCGTGACACTAGACCAAATTTCTGGTAATAGTGTCGTTCCCATTTTTAACTACGTTCCTTACACCAAATTAGGCTATAGACTAATTAACGAGTATCTGGAGATAGAAAATCTCTTGGCAGTAAGCTGGATTTATAGTCTAACGGCTGTGCCTTTCCCCGTATTTGAACTTGAAGATAGTGAAAGCAAACAATTGCTAGCAGCTATCAATTTAGAATGGAATTCCCCAAGAATTCAAATGGACGTAACTCTAAACATCAATAATGCTGATTGGCAACGGATTGCAGCATATTCACTACTCAATCCATCACCTTATCCCTATCGAGAATATACACTTGGTAATCATCCACTTGGTGATAATGCAATGTTGGGATTGCAAATAAGAGACGTGGGTTATGGTTTGCTTTCCGGGCAAGATAAAGTAACAGCATTTGCTGATTTAACACGTCACATAACTATTGAAAAGTTAGTGGATACTTCCTCGAAAATTGCAAATAATGTTACGACTATTGCATCAACGATAGTAACCAGCAATGCTAATAGAAAAGGATTGACATTCTTTAATAGTAGCGATAAAGATGTTTATCTTGATACTGTTCCAACTGTTAGCACCACAAGCTACATGGTAAAGCTTGAAGCTACTACTGATAACCAGCCTGGGGATTATTACGAAGCGCCAAGCCCTATCTACACAGGTAATTATTATGCAGTGGTAGCAAGTGGCAGCACTGCAATAGATGTTAGGGAGTTTGTATAGTGGTGAGTTTCTTCCCCGACGTTTTCAGGGGATTACCTGACCCACCAAAAGTACGAATAACGAATAAAGCACCAAACAGCCCAAAGCCAATAACAAGTGTATTTCAACCACAGAATTTAGTAAGATACAACACTTTTACAGACTTCTACTTCAATGGCAATGTAAAGTTTGATAGCTGTAATTTTTCATTCGACTATGAACCGCAAGATAGCGTACTCGTAAATTACCCAAGGATACAATATTCGCTTCGTAATCCACTTTGCAGCCCAGAAATTAAACCCCAATCACCGCCTAACGCAGCACCTAATAGTTTCAACGTTTCCCCTAATGGTTGCAATCAATCGATAGTTTTTTCGTTTATAGAAAGCAACGGTAAGCTAATAGGAGGGGCTGACAAATTTGAGTATTTTGTAGATGGTGGACAGACACCTTTTCCGAATGGTACAACGCAGGACGGGGGTGGACTTGATAACATCTATACTCCCTCTAATACTAAATTTCACTATGTTCCATCTTCAGGGTTTTCATCGACAATAACAGTGCGATATTTGGGATTAAATGGTGTATCCTATCTCCTTTATGCTACTGCAATACTTTATTCTGATGCCACGCTAAAAGCATCTAACGGTGTTATTATCCCGCACTTTCCCTTGTATCAATTCAATGGAAATTACGTTAACGCACCTTGGCAAATTGTAAATATAAGTACTGGTTCTTGTATACCGTCACCAATTATCTATTCACCACCACCACCACCAAAAAAGAAGGATCGTAAATGTATGTGTTGTCCGGGACAACAAAATAATGATGCATTACTGAAGTTAGTACTTAAAAGAATTGGCTCCTTACCAGCCGATGTTCCAACAAGTTACTTGACAAAAAATGGAGTGCAGCCAGCACAACTCAAAAAGGTTGAAAGCCTCACAGAATTTATTGGCTGGTTCGCAGAAAGGCTTGACGAAACTGTAGGCGAATTTGAAATCACTATTGATGTAGACGACGCAGATTTAAGCAAAGAAGGTAAGCAGAAAGAAACTATCAGATTACCAAATCTGGCGGAATCAATTGCTGAAATGTTCTCAATGATGATTCAATCTAATATTAACAATGAGTTAATTTTGAATATTGTCAATCGGACATTAATAGAATCGGGACAAATTAAGCAAAGTGAATTTAAAACCTACAGTGCTTTAAATGCACTCATAGACTATGTAGGATTCCACACCACTTCTCAGTTTCAAAAAATGCCATTGAGCTTTACTGTTGGAGAAAAATCATTTGATAAATTCTTGAAAGAATCAGAACAAGATGTCTCGGTATTGACTTATGAACAGAAAGAAACCCTAACAGCATCAATGCAATCTCTCTTGCAAGCTGCTGCAATAATTAGAGCTGTAAATTACAGGCGCACTAGTGGGAATAAACAAAAAATTGCCAGCACAATAAAAAATGATTTATTGGGATTACTAGGAGAAACTGGTAACATAACCGACCAAGTAAAAACGTTTATTACAAACATAGAAAAGGTCTACGATGCCATCGATAATAAACCTAACTAGCAGGGGAATTCGCTCCGCAGCAGTTCCCAATGGTAGAAGAGTGATTTCAAGTGCGGCTTCTGGTGAAGGAGGATTCTTTGGATTTCTCACAACGGTTGCACAATCGCTACTAAAAGATTTATTTTCCAAAATATCTCAAGCTATAACTTGGACATTCACTTCTATTTGGACTGCAATAGTTGTGGCGACTAGCTTTATAGTAAATTTTAATTTCAATATTACTGATACAGAAATTCAGGCACAAATTGACAACAGCTTTCTAACTATTGCAGGACTATTAGGGCAGGCAGCAGGAAAGACGCTTGGATATCTTGCCTGTGGTGCTTTACCTACTTTAGGAATTCTTGTAATTAGCCCAGAAGTTTTTGAAGCAATCGCACCAAAAATAACAGAGGAACTTTTGGAGCAACTAGCAACCGAATATTCAACAATTATTTATCAAAGCTCTAGACTGCTTTTAAATGCAGGTTTCTTGTGGCTGTATGGCAGCATTAGAAGAGCTTTCAGAGGCAGTGATGACGACTTAAAAAATCGCTTAAAAGCGGCAGGTGCTAATGAAGATAAAATCAAAAAAGAATTAGAAGCACGAAGCAAACCATTTATTCTATCCCAAAAAATCCAGGAGAATATCGACTCAATCCAAGGTAAAAAAACTAAAGCATTTGTTGACCAAGCTTATCAAGAATTTGGGATGGCTTGTACAGAAGCTGGATACGTTGTGGCAGGTGCTTTAGATTCCTATATTTACCAGAAGAAACTTGTTACTGTTGTTATGGGGAATTCTAGTGGGCGAATTTTCTGATCCAGCAAAGTGGAATCTAATTATGGATTCTACTAAAAACGCAACAATATCAGGCGGGCTAATCATTCAACCAATAGCGGCTTTTGAACCTTCCCACCTTTTTTCATCATCAGTTGTAGCAGTTCAAGTATTTAGCGCTACGGCTAAACCAAATTGGTATAAAGCAGGATACTTGCATCAAGCTGTTCCCGTACCATTTTCTTTAGGGTTGGCACTTGGAGAATCACGCTTTGTCTCTCTTTACACACCAGCAATCATTAAATTTTTACGCTTTCCGAGTGATTATCAAGTTTCGTTTGAAGTGCCGAAATACTTTCAAGATTGCACTTTTAAAATATGGGAATTCGCAGATAATCAATAACAATGACTACTACACGGTCAACCATTGCTGTTACTTCTTCTAGTCCGGGAATAACGGTAACTCTAGAAAGTACAGGCATTTTTTTAGGAATAGTAGTTAGTGTTTTTATCGTTGCTGGTGGCGCTGTCCAGATTATCAGCAAGATGAATAAGATATCCTATTCAATTACCCAAATTGAAGAAGCGATGAAAGAACACGCTCGGAATGCTGAAAAGATTCGTCAGCTAGAAAGGACTTTAGATTTACATATTCAAGATTATGTGAATCGAAAAGACGTAATTCAAATGTTGCTTGGGCAACTCGATCAGAAAATCACGCACAAGTTTAAAAGGCTTCTCTTTTATACAAGGGATGTTCAGCGGTTTTTACAAAAGGATAGTTCTTTTGTAATTCGAGAATACGAAGAAGATACGGAGCAAGAATAAAATGTCTAAATCAACACTCAACACGCTTTCTACGATTATTGGCTTAATTGCAGGCGGTTCATCTCTACTCGGCAGCACTGGGCTAATCAATCACTCCATTGCCTGAACTATTGGAGGCATTGCTACGGCTATTCTTGGCTATCTAGTGCAGCAGCCGGCAGCAGGTGAACAGCCACAACCACAAAAGTAATGCCGCACATCATTGAGGTATTGGAAATCATTGATTCTGGTCAAAGAACTGGCAGATGGCAATTAACTCTTAGATCCGATGGAAATAAACCGATCGATCGCACATATCCCTTACAAGAACTAGCGGCGGCTCATAGTTATAGCGAGACTGGGCGGGCAGCGGGGAAAATTGCGATCGCAGTTTCTAGTTGATTGGAGGACAATGGGGGAAACCCTTATCTACGAGAGGCTTTGCCAACGCAGAGCATCTCGTAGATAAGGCGCTAGCTTCTTCCTTGGGGAGAAGGCCAGCTAGCTGCTTCACTAAAATCCAAAATCCAAAATTCAGCGAGTGGTGCTACTTGACCTCTATAAACGAGATGATGTTATCCACGTCTCCCAGAGATTTATAATCACCAGCACCGAACTCACGGCATCGACCACCAGTTTCATTTTGGCATACACGTACTACCGTACCTGGTGGTACACTTAATGAGCTAATAGTGTCATTCCCCACAACATTTAAGTCACCTTCATTGGCTTTGTATACTCCTGGAGTTGTCGGAAAAGTCTGGGAAACTCCAGCAAAATTAGGTTCTGTGTAGACCTTAACCCCTGATGACGGATTAACTTCTATAAACGAGATGATGTTATCCACGTCTCCCAGGGATTTATAATCACCAGCACCGAACTCACGGCATAGACCACCAGTTTCATTTTGGCATACACGTACTACCGTACCTGGTGGTACACTTAATGAGCTAATAGTGTCATTCCCCACAACATTTAAGTCACCTTTATTGGCTTTGTATACTCCTGGAGTTGTGGGAAAAGACTGGGAAACTCCAGCAAAATTAGGTTCTGTGTAGACCTTAACCTCTGATGACGGTGTAGAGGGGGCATTGTAAGCGAGCTTGTAGATAGTGCCACTGTAGTCATCTGAAATTAACAAATTACCTTGCCGATCGACTACCATATCCACAGGCCGCCCCCAGACTTCTTGTGTTGCTGGAACTAGCCAACCACTGACTAAATCTATCTCCTCTTCTAGTGTCTTTGTTGTACTGTTCCACGGAAAGTAAGCTATTTTGTAGCCCGTTTTCTTCTCCCGATTCCATGAACCATGCAGCCCCACTACTGCCCCACTTGAGTACAGGCTGGGAAAGTTGGTATTTTGTAAGAATGATAGTCCCAAGGGAGCCGAATGGGCTGGGATACCCTTGTCAATCCTGTCTATTGCATTGCAATTAACATCTCCATTAGCATTGAACTGATAGTCGCGGTCAAAGGGCATGTTGTTGAAGCCATTTAATGTATCAGGATTGGGGTTACAGAATGGCCAACCGTAGTTACCGCCATCTCGGACTCTTGTGAACTCCTCTGGTGGGTGGTTGTCTACGTAGGAAGGGATAACTTTACCGTAATTACCAGTGCTATCGTTGAAGGGATAGGCGATGTTATCTCGATTATTAACAACTACCCAAAGGTCATTTGTGCCGGGTAAGAATGCTAACCCTTCGGCATTACGTAAACCTTGGGCAAAAAGTCGCTGATTAGTTCCATTAGCGTCGTACTGGTAAATTGCACCACGCTTTGGGTTACTGACAGTATCTTCCTTGCAGGCATTGCATGTGGAAGCGATGGACACATACAGTTTGTGATTGCCATCAAGGGCAATATTTTTCAGTTCGTGACCATAAGCGCCTTTGAGTTCTGATGTGCTGCTATCTGGTAAGCCAGTTATAATGATTTGACGATTTTTTGCGGTTAAGTCTCCAGAGTTGTAGATGAAGCGGTTAATTTGATTAGTCTCGGAGATATAAACGTATGTGGTGTTATCAATCTGATGAAACACAATGTCGTGTGGCCTGCGTAGACCCGTCGCAAAGTCAGAAATAATAGGGTCTTTGCTGCCATTTGACCGGACAATTAACACTTTACCCGTATTGGGCTGTGACACTAGAAGATCCCCATTGGGAGCAACTGCCATAAAGCGAGCATTCTGAATGCGAGCATAAACAGATATGGAGAAGTTGGGGGGCACTTTTAAGTAACGGTTAGCATTAAAAGGCGAAGAGGTCATTGTACTAGGCACTTTGATCTGGGTGTCAACAGACGCAGCAGGCGGACTGGCAAAGGCTGCGGTGGGAACAAATTCTAAGGACATGAGACTAACTAGTGATGCGGATAGTATGCGTCCGAGCATCTGTGTTGGGTTTAAAGCAAACATAATTATTTTCAACTTCCCTCTAGCGTGGTCGTGATGTATATTACACCTAATTCTCGGCTAGCCGATTTTTCCGAGAGCTAGAACAAACCTTACTAAGGGGTGCAAGTTTTTGAGAATACTTCGTTAGATATATTTATATACTCGTATTTTTTTTTCCTCATCAAAAAATGAGTGAACCGAGAGTTACAAATAAAGGCAGAGCGATCGCTCTTTCAAATCAAAACAATCCTCAAACTTACCGGAGCTATCATACCATACTTAGCT
This sequence comes from Nostoc sp. 'Peltigera membranacea cyanobiont' 232, assembly GCF_002245985.1. Taxonomy (NCBI): domain Bacteria; kingdom Bacillati; phylum Cyanobacteriota; class Cyanophyceae; order Nostocales; family Nostocaceae; genus Nostoc; species Nostoc sp. 'Peltigera membranacea cyanobiont' 232. The sequence continues at coordinate 8,515 of NZ_NOLK01000006.1, read as the reverse complement.
CCAAAACCATTGCATAGATTGGATTAACAGCATTTATTACTTGTCAAAAAGCTAGGTTGGGGTTTAAAAAAGTGTAAGTGTTAAGACTTGGTTTTTCTCAGGGAATTGATTGAACCCGATCGAATTTTTGTAGTTATTTATTGCACATATCCCTTAGTAGAATTAGCGGCGGCTTATGGTTATAGCAAGAGTGAAGTGAATGTGCAGTGGGGAAAATTGCGATACCTGCGGCGAGCTTTCCTACGGAACGGTGCGCGATCGCTAACGCAGTTTCTAGTTGATTGCAAGTCCCAACAACCGCCGGGGAATGAATTCCCCGGATCATAGCTCAAGTCTTCTTTAGAAGACTGAACAAAGGTTTTAGTCCACTGAGGTGGAGTTAAGCTATTAGCCAGGGAATAAATTCTCTGGCGGGATGTGGGGTTAAGTGCGATCGCGCCAGATATTTCTGCAATCGCCCTGAAATCTGGAAACATTACTCAAGCTAGTGGATATACTCGTAATCAAACTCTCAACAGAAGCGAGTATTATGCTGGAATCGTTAGCTATGTGGGGTGTAACTCAGGCCACCGGGTTGATTTTTAAACCCATTCTGGAAGACTTAGCCAAGGATGCTGCTAAAGATTGGGCTAAAGATTTATTAAAAGGCATCCCTGGCAAGATTTTAAAGAAACTTAAGAAGGAAGACATAGAAATTGCTGCTGGTAAAGCCTTAAAGGAATTTTTGCAACTGGTGCAGGAAGATTTAAAAGGTGGAGGACTTTCTGATGATGAAATCAAAAAGTATACACAGCCACTAAAGCAATTTATCAAAAATCAAGAAGTCAAAGAAGTTTTGGGAAATGCCTTTAAAAATGACAATCAAGCTATCGCCCATCTATGCGAGTATTGTTTATATCCAGAAGTAGAGGGCTTAAGCTGTCAAGTTGACCATATAATCAGTGTCAAACACGGCGGCGCTACAACAGCAGATAATCTCTGCTATGCCTGTATCTTCTGTAACCTGCAAAAAGGCACGGATTTGGGGTCAATTAATTGGCAAACTGGTGAACTTGTGCGGTTTTTTAACCCACGCAGAGACTTTTGGGGCGAGCATTTTCGGCTAGATGAGGCTGTGATTCAACATCAAACAGACATTGGTGAAGTCACCGCACGCATTCTAGATTTTAACAGTGACGATCGCATTATAGAACGACAAGCTTTGATTGCATCTGGTCAGTATCCCTCAGCATCGGCGCTAAAACAGATAAATAAATAAGTTATGATGGGCGTAGGCGTTCGCGTAGCGTCTCGTAGAGAAGCCCGTCGTAGACATCGCTTGAAGAAATTGTTCGGGATAATCAATTAGCCAGTTGTATTGTGTGCGTTACGCAATGCTTTCACACCCTACTAAACTAAGAATCATAACAAAATGTGCGATCGCATCCACCAATGGGAATTCTATACTTAGCAACTATTGCTACTTCGCCATTAGAACTCCCAAGGTAAATATACAATGGCTTATCAAAATATTGCAGCCGCCCTTTCCCCACAAGATATTCAAGAAATCAAAGCCGCGCTACAAAAAATCCAACAAAAGATGCCCTTTTTAGTCACTCTTAGCACTGAAGAACGACGCAAGTTGGTAAAAATGGGCGATAAAAGCCTAGCTTTTGTAAACAATAGCGTCACTGCTGCTCAGTCTAACCGCGAAATTCTTCCAGCCACTTTTGACGTTGAAGAACTTGTCCGAGATTATCAATTAGCCACTGCGCTCACCGAAGTTTTGATTTCAATGCAGCAACTCGCCGAACAGGTAGATGATACTCTAATGGCAGTCGGTAGTGAAGCTATGACTAGCAGTTTGACTGTTTATGATTACGTGAAGACTGCATCGAAAAAGACTCCAGGCTTAAAAATCGTCGCTGAACAGTTGGGCGAACGTTTTAAAGCTATCAAAGGTAGACCGACTAAAGCTGTATCTGGTTCTTGAGTCTTTGAACTCCATTAATGAGTCTTTGAACTCCATTAATGAGCCTTTGAACTCCATTAATGAGTCTTTGAACTCCATTAATGAGTCTTTGAACTCCATTAATGAGTCTTTGAACTCCATTAATGAGCCTTTGAACTCCATTAATGAGTCTTTGAACTCCATTAATGAGTCTTTGAACTCCATTAATTGACTCAGAAGCAATTATAGAGTTTCTCTCTTAAGTACATACAATACAGACCTAACCCCCAGCCCTTGTAGCGTTGGGGTAGGCTGTTGACTCTATGCCTTTTTAGGAGTTAAAAAGTCATGTAGAATATATGTCATTGCGAGCGAAGCGAAGCAATCGCCTGGGATTGCTTCGCTTCGCTCGCAATGACACAAAAATAACATGAACCAAAAAACCCTAAATTAAATCAAAGTCAACAGCCTAGCGTTGGGGAGTAAAATTCAAAGCCTCTCTCCTTTTAGGAGAGAGGTTTGGAGTGAGGTCAAAGTGTATTGCATCAAAATGAGAACCGCTATATTTGGTTTTGTTGATTTCTAGCCAGTTGTAGAGCGGGAACTGAACCCTGTTGAGCGCTGTATCAATTATGTAGAGCTATTCTACAGCACTCATTTGACAACTGGCATAGCTGGGACACCAGAAGCGGAAAGTTTTACCTTATCCAATCGTACAACTTCTTCACTGTCCCGTTGTGTTGATATCTCCATTAAAACTGCAACTCGAAGTCATGAAATGCCAAATTGCCAAAATTGCTGAGGGCGGTATCTCATCCCCATATTCTTTTCCTGGAACAGCAATGTTCGCCCAAGATTTACCACCACACGGCACTCATTACTTCAATAGCCTCTTATCCCATCGTTGACTAATGCTGTGATACCTGAAATTACAGAGGTGTCACAGAAGGCTCTTGCACCCTATCATTAACAGTTTTTGCTTCTACAAAAGCTTCTCGGCCTGTAATCAATCTAGAGCGACGATTACGAGTGATATAATTCCACGCCCACTGAAATACTACTAGTAATTTAGTGTCAAACTCGATTAAGAAGTAGATGTGGACTAGTAGCCAAAATGCCCAAGCAATGAAACCTGTGAGTTTGATTAAGCTTAAATCTACAACAGCTAAATTTTGCCCAATCATCGCCAAACTACCCACATCGTTGTAATGAAATTGTGGCAAAGTCTTACCTTTAAGCCGTCGTTGAATTAGTTTACCTACATACTCTCCTTGTTGTTTAGCTACGGGTGCAACACCAGGTAAAGGTTTAGCATCTTGATGGGAGAAGTTGGCTAAATCTCCAATTACGAAAATGTTGTCATAACCCTCGATAGACAAGTCAGGTTCTACAATTACCCGCCCAGAGTAATCGCGCTCTACACCTGTAGTTTCTGCTAAGACTTTCCCCATTGGGGAACCTTGAACACCTGCTGCCCACAATATAGTTTTTGAGGCAATTTCTGTAAATTCATTGCCTTGCTTGAAAGTAACAATATCACCTTCAATATTTGTCACCCTGGTGTGAGTGTGGAGTTCTACACCCAACGTTTGCAAAGATACTGCTGCTGATGCCGATAACTCTGGCACCATGTGTGGGAGGATGCGAGGGCCCCCTTGTAATAGCAAAATTTTCGTTTCTGAGGTGTCGATGCTGCGGAAATCTTCTTTGAGAGTTTTGTATGCCAATTCTGCGATCGCACCTGCTAATTCTACACCAGTCGGGCCACCCCCTACAATCACAAAATTCAAGAAAGCACGCCGTTTTTCAGGATCGGTTTCTTTTTCTGCTGCTTCAAATGCGCCAAATATCCGGCGACGCATTTCTATCGCATCTTCCACAGTTTTCAAACCAGGAGCAACTTTTTCCCAGTGATCTTTACCAAAATAGGAATGGTTAGCACCTGTGGCGACAATTAATGTATCATAAGGTACTATTTCATCGCCCAAAATAACTTGTTGTGCTTTTGGATCAATCTCATTTACTTCTCCCAACAACACCTTTGTATTCTTGCTTTTGCTAAATACAGATCGCAATGGTGCGGAAATATCAGAAGGTGATAGCGTACCTGTGGCAACTTGATATAAAAGTGGCTGAAATAGGTGAAAGTTACGTTTATCAATGAGAGTAACATTTACATTCGCTGCATTCAGACCCTTTGCTGCATACAGTCCACCAAAACCACCACCAACAATAACAACCTGATGTGGTGCATTATTTTCAAGTGAAACTGACATAAAAAATATTTCCTTGGGTTAAGAATTTGTAACTATTCTTAACGAATATGTAACAGCATTATGATATAGCTTGCTGTTTATTTAGAACAATTGAAAAAATAATGAAAGTATTCAAAGTTAGTTTCCAGCCATGTCAAAATATATATTCTGCAACTCGGCAAACATAACTGCTTGCCGAGTTGAAATACTTTCCCAACACATCTATATAATAAGATATTCACTATGAGCTATAACTATATTTTGAAACGTATATCTGCATACAGACAGCAAATCCTAAAAGAAAATAAAGAAACCCGTCTTTCGCCCAACCAAATAATAGGATACTAATAGTAGTAGCATATACAAAAATGTATTTATAGCCCGATATAAATCATATTTGAGTGCATCTGAGTACAGCTTAATATATTGCAAAATATCTTGACGAAATCTTAGCAAAGACTTACGGGTAAAGTTTCTTGTAGCGCGAACAAAAATTCTTAACCCCTGCCCTAAAAATACTAGTACCCCTATCGTTAAATACTAGCGCCCCTAACCCCAGACAAATTTTAACTTTATGTTAAGTCGGGGTTTTGGCGTTTGAGTACAACTTTAATCAATCCAATAAATCCAATCAGCATTGGGTTTGGTATCGAGTTATAAGTCACCTGATATAAGCATAAAAATAGCAGATGACTCATTTACCAGATAGACATTACCGATGCAAGAGTCTTTAGACAGTATTAGCGATCCCCCCAGTACCAAAATGCAGGATTCTGCACATAGATCCATGCTGAAAAATTTACTCTCAGGCGTTTTTTTTGAGCCATTATTGAGTGATTTTCGCATTATTTTTGAGCGCGATCCCGCAGCCCGGAATTGGCTAGAGGTGGTGTTTTGCTACCCCGGATTGCACGCACTCTGTTTGCATCGTCTTGCTCACTGGTTACATGGTCGAGGAGTCGGTTTTATCCCCCGTTTCATTTCCCACTTGGGGAGATTTTTAACGGGAATTGAAATTCACCCAGGTGCAGAGATTGGCCAGGGCGTGTTTATCGACCACGGAATGGGTGTTGTGATTGGCGAAACTGCGATCGTGGGCGACTTTACACTGATTTACCAGGGCGTTACCCTTGGCGGAACTGGTAAAGAAACAGGTAAGCGTCATCCCACAGTGGGCAAAAATGCAGTGATTGGGGCGGGTGCGAAAGTTTTGGGTAATCTGCAAATTGGCGATCGCGTCCGTATTGGCGCAGGTTCCGTTGTCTTGCGAGATATCCCCAGCGATCGCACAGTTGTGGGCGTTCCCGGTCGAATTATTTCTCGGAATCAAAACGCCAGCCTTTCTCCTTTAGAACATGGAAAGCTCCCCGATATGGAAGCAACCGTGATTCGTTCTTTGCTCTCGCGCGTTGAAGAACTCGAAAAACAACTACAAGCTTTAAGACAAGAGCCAGGAGTTAGGAGACGCGATTAATCGCGTCTGTACAAGAGTTAGTAATTATTCTCCCTCATCCCCCTCATCTACCCCCTCACTTTCCCAAAATGAGAAAATTAAACGCCTCACAACTTAATTCCGATCCTTTAGACGATCAAGTTTTGCAGATACCTTTGAGCGATCGCTGGGGAATCTATCACCGATTGCAAGAGTTAAAAATTAAGAGTTCCTGTCCCCCCGATGGTTCTTTACGAGTGCAAGTGAACAATTTGCTAGAAGCGATTCTAATTCGCAGTACAGTTATGCAACTTCTTGGTTCTCGTCAGGAATTATTAGAGTGGCTAGAGCGTTGCTGGAATTACAGCAATCGGTAGAGACGCGATTCATCGCGTCTCTTAATCGCGTCTGTTCAAGACAACATTAATCTTGAATTCATGACGAAATCACTGCACTTTCTCCTTTTTGTTCATAGATGCACAAAGCGCAAATAGCTTTAGAGTTTGAAGCTACTGCATGCTAGCAGAATTTGTTGCAGACTGAGATGGATTAGATGGAACTTAGATTTTGTTTCTTCTCCTAAATCTGAAATTCTCCTGACATATAGCAACAATTAAAAATTGGAATTTCTGATTTTTAAGTTTTTCCCCAATTAATAAATTGAAAGTTCAATCATTTATGGCGACTCGGAACAGAGATATAAAACTCCTCAATTTTTTGCAAAACGAACTTGAACTTTCAAATGCTGATATTGCTGTAGCTCTGCGACACCGCGAATTAGAAAATGGCCCACTACCGATGCTCCTTTGGCAGTATGGTTTAGTTGATTTGGAGCAGCTAGGAAAAATTTTTGATTGGCTAGCAGAACACAGTTAGCGAATTTGTCCTCTGTACTTCTGAGTCTCATTACCTGCCTAAAGTACATACCAATGCTCTAGAAAATCTGAGGTTACTAAGATGATTACATCCTTAATTGCTGGATTCTGTGTTTTACTTTGTTCAGGGTTTGCTAGTAGTTACATTAGTTCATTGCTACTCGAACCGAATTCAACTGACATCGGTAAAAACGATTAGTAAATTATACATTGTTTTAGTTCCCTGCCATACAGATGTGATGCTGCTAATAGGTCAATAATTAAGGATCATGTATCCTACATTATGAATTGTGATATTTTTAGCATTTGCCATCGCTGGGGATTGTAGAGAGAAAGGATATTAAGAATACTTCCAAGAGAGGGATATTTGCAATGAATCAAATCATAATTAATGACACTACACTACGTGATGGCGAACAGGCAGCAGGTGTTGCTTTTACCCTAGAAGAAAAGGTTGCGATCGCTAAGTTTCTTGATTCCATTGGTATTCCCGAATTAGAAGTCGGTATACCAGCAATGGGTGATGAAGAAACCCGGGCGATCGCCGCAATTTCTGACTTGGGTTTACAAGCAAAACTCCTCGGCTGGAACCGCGCTGTCATCTCAGATATTAAGGCTTCTATTGCTTGCGGACTGAACCGGGTGCATATCGCTATTCCCGTCTCTGGTATCCAAATCGCCGCTAAATTCCACGGTCAATGGCGAGTCAGTTTGCAAAAACTCAAAGACTGTATCAGTTTCGCCGTCGATCGAGGTCTTTGGGTAGCAGTCGGCGGCGAAGATTCTTCCAGGGCTGATGAAAACTTCCTCTTAGATGTAGCGCTTTATGCCCAAGAATGGGGTGCATCCCGGTTCCGCTTCTGCGACACCGTAGGAGTTCTCGACCCTTTCACCACCTACACCAAGGTTAAACGGCTGGTTTCAGCTTTGATGATTCCCCTAGAAATCCACACCCACAATGATTTTGGGATGGCAACAGCCAACGCCCTTGCGGGTATCAAAGCCGGAGCCTTATCAGTGAATACCACAGTCAACGGATTGGGTGAAAGGGCAGGAAATGCAGCTTTAGAAGAAGTTGTCATGGCGATCAAACGCATCTATGGCGTTGATTTAGGCATCGACACTCCCGGTTTGCTGGAACTGTCTCAACTAGTTGCAGCTGCATCAGGAGCAGATGTACCACCCTGGAAAGCGATCGTTGGCGAAAATACTTTTGCTCACGAATCTGGCATCCATGCTCACGGGGTATTGCAAAATCCCATTACCTACGAACCATTTGCTCCTGAAGAGGTGGGTTGGGAGCGGCGTTTAGTATTAGGTAAACATTCTGGACGGCATTTGGTTTCAAACTTGCTAGAACAGCATGGAATTTTCTTGAACTCCCAAGAAACCCAATCTGTTTTAGACGCAGTGCGCCATAAATCGGTACAGAAAAAACGCAGCTTGACGACAGAAGAACTATTGAATCTGGTCAGAGAACAGAGGTACTCTCATGCAACGCGATGAATTAGAACTCAACTTGCCACCTGCTTTTGAAATTGGTGAAAAAGTCAGAGTTCGGAAACTGCTCAAAAACGATGGAACCTTTCCTGGTAAAGAAGTTGGGCAAGTTTTAGTGAACAAAGGAGATATCGGCTACATAGCCAGTATAGGAACATATTTGCAGACTTCCTATATATATGCTGTGCATTTCTTGGAAACAGGATTCGTCGTCGGCTGTATGAAAAAAGAACTAGAATCTGTTGAGGAATCTCATGAAAGTAATGCTACGCATGAATGATGCCGGTACTTTAGTAGTCTACGTTGCTAAAAAAGACCTTGAAGAAGAAGTCGTCAAACAAACCGATGGAAATGATGGCAAAATTCTCACCCTAGCAAATGGTTGGGAATTAGAATTTCGTGATTTGCCAGATGCAGCAAATTTACCTCAAACAGTAGAAGCTAAACGCCTCGCGTAGGGGTGCTGGGGATTGGGGATTGGGAATTGGGAATTGGGAATTGGGAATTGGGAATTGGGAATTGG
>NZ_NOLK01000059.1:0-48924 GCF_002245985.1 Nostoc sp. 'Peltigera membranacea cyanobiont' 232 | reverse complement strand
GGGGAGCAGGGGAGCAAAGGAGAGTTATTGTACAAGTTCTTTCCCCTCTGCCCCTCTGCCCCTCTGCATTTCAAGCTTGTGAGAAATGCGGGCAAGGAACGGGGATCAACCTGCCCCCTGCCTCCTTCAAGTTCGCCGATTAACTAGGGTAGCGCTAGCTTGGTCAACAGGCATCAGCACAACTTCATTAATATTGACATGGGGCGATCGCGTCACGCAGAAAAATATCACATCAGCCACATCATCTGCTGTCAGGGGTGTAACTCCCTGGTAGACTTTGTTGGCGCGTTCAGTGTTCCCGTGAAAGCGCACCTGACTAAATTCAGTTTCTACCATCCCAGGGTCAACGGAAGTTATACGTACCTGCGTCCCTAACAGGTCTTGTTTTAAACCTTCAGAAATTGCTCTGACAGCCGCTTTGGTAGCACAATAGACATTACCACCAGGATAGGTTTGATGTCCGGCAATGGAACCTAAATTTACTACATGACCGCGATCGCGACTCACCATTCCCGGAATGACATAACGCGAAAGGTAAAGTAAACCCTTAACGTTAGTATCAATCATGTCTTCCCAGTCTTGAAATTTACCTTCGTGCAACTTGTCTAAACCACGACTTAAACCAGCATTGTTGATGAGAATATCGATGTCAGACCAGGCAGACGGTAGAGTAGAAATAGCAGATTCTACAGCGTTGCGATCGCGCACATCTAGCTGTAATAAATGAATTTCAGTATTAAATTCTTTACTGAGACTATCTCCTAGCTGCTGCAAACGTTCTAGCCGTCGTGCCGCTAAAATCAGTTTTGCACCCGCACCAGCGAAGATTCTCGCACAAGCAGCACCAATACCACTACTTGCACCAGCGATCAAAATAATTTGATTTTGTAGGGAAGTCATTAGGATAGTTAGGAGTGAGGAGTTAATAGTTATAAATTATGAATTAGGAACGTGGATTAAATAAAGTGTAAAAGTAGGGTGTGTTAGCAAGGAGAGTACGGCACCATTCTCCGTTCCATCAGAATTGCAGGTTATTAAGTTTGCATTCCTAACTCCTAACTCCTGTAGAGACGCGATTAATCGCGTCTCTACTCCTAACTACTACTTCACCACTTGTAGGCGCTGAGTTACCATCGTCATCCCATTACCCCGCAGGATGACAGCAGAAACCCATTGGCTACCAGGGGTAGATGGTGCTTGTGCCGTTTTAAATAGTCCGCCAGATGTCAGTAATTCCAAATCTACAGGTGTGGGGTTGAGAAACTTATCTGGTTGGATAGATTCTTCTAGCGCCGTTCCTAGTAGAAAATCATCACCAAGTGGCTCTTGAACGATCGCATCAAAGTTATACTTCTGACCAACTCGTACTTGCTCTGGTAATTTAATATCAATTTGGGGTGGCTTACTGCCAGAGGTAAGTAGGGTGCGTTCTGTCAAAACATCTTGGCGGACGATTTTGCCGCCTTCAATGCGCTGACGCGATTTAATGGTGGCATTGAGAGCCAATTTATTACCGTTACTGGAGGGTAAGCCAGTTATCTTCGTTTCTGTTTCAGCAATAATCCCATTCCCTTCAGATTTTGAAGATAGCAGTTTGGTACTGTATTGCAATTTGGGATATCGTTGCCAAAGTGAAGTCAAAGACTTTTCCAGAGTTTGGAAGTTTAATCCATCCCCATGAGTGAAGGAAGGGCTGTAAAATTGCAACACCCCTTTGACATCGCCCCGACTGGCAGCTGCATCAACTTGTGTCAACAGATTTTTTAGATCGGCTGGTGCATTTTGAACTGTACTAGCTTGGGCTAATTGCTGTGGTATCGTCGCTTGAGTGCGTTGCCAACCACTTGTTAAACCAAGGGCGATCGGGAACAAAACCAACCAAATACTGGCTTGAAATCTGAGTTGACGTTTCACTAAGGCTGTAATAATTTTAGTCATTGAGAAGAGTTTACTGATTTGATGAGAGAAAGTCAGGAAATTGTTTTATCTTAGTTAAGCTAGACGCTAAACGGTAGAGGTTTGATGGCAAACGCACCGATACGATTATTAATAGCTGCCAGTGGGACTGGTGGACATTTGTTTCCAGCGATCGCACTGGCACAAAAACTTCCAGATTATCAAATTGAATGGCTGGGAGTACCCAATCGGCTAGAAACTCAACTTGTCCCTAAAGAGTATCCCTTGAATACTATTGCAGTTGAAGGGTTTCAGCAAGGGTTTGGACTCGCCTCGATTCGCATCTTCGGTAAACTCGCCCTTTCGATTCTAGAAGTCAGACGAATTCTCAAGCAGGGAAATTTTCAAGGGGTATTTACCACAGGGGGTTACATTGCCGGGCCAGCTGTGATTGCGGCGCGTTCCCTCGGTTTACCCGTGATTTTCCACGAATCTAACGCCTTACCCGGTAAAGTAACTCGCTTTTTTGGCCCTTGGTGTAGTGCCGTAGCCTTGGGATTTGAAGTTGCTGCTAAATATTTGCCCCGTGCCAAAAATGTCTGTGTTGGTACTCCCGTAAGAGCGCAATTTCTGGATGGGGCAATTAATCCACCCCTAGATTTAGCCATTCCTGATGGTGTTCCTTTAATTGTCGTCTTTGGTGGCAGCCAGGGTGCAGTTGCGATTAATAAATTGGTGCGCGAATCTGCAAAAGCTTGGTTTGATGCTGGTGCTTATGTAGTACACTTAACTGGCGATCGCGACGAGGAAGCAGATACTCTCAAACATCCACAGTACATAGCCTTGCCTTTTTACAACCTTATGGCGGCATTGTTACAACGAGCAACTCTTGCCATTAGTCGTTCTGGTGCAGGGAGCTTGACAGAATTGGCAGTGTGTGGAACGCCAGCGATTTTGATTCCTTACCCCTTTGCCGCAGAAGACCATCAATCTTACAATGCAGACGTATTTACTTCATCTGGTGCGGCGTTAACGTTGAAGCAATCAGAGTTGACGGCCCAAGAATTGCAAAGTAATGTGTTGAATTTGTTGCAGTCACCACAAGAGTTAGCAAAGATGAGGAAAAATGCAAAGGCGATCGCAGTTCCCGATAGTGCCGAAAAATTAGCGCAATTAGTGCGTGAGGTGGTAGAAACTTAAAAAATTCAAAATTGAAGATAGTAAGAGACAATAGGAATTTATTCTCTAGGTTATGAATATCTTATTTAACCAAAAATTCCGCCTCACAGTAGGTTTTGCTGCCTTATTACTTGTCAGTTTAGCCAGCAACTATCTATATACTCAGCCAAAAACTAAACAGCTAGTCCAACAAAATCAGTCCTTGACTCAGCCCGACAAATTTGCCCCACTTCAATCACAGATTTCTCTCACCTCAAAGTTTCAAAATTCTTTTGTAGCTCAAAAAATATCTTCTGATGAAATTATTGGGAAGCAAAATGCTATTTTGTCTCGGCAAGATTTGATATCAGCTTCTGCACCTTATTCAGTTGTCGATGAGTTCAAAAAATATAAATTTAGCATTAATGGCAGCCAGGTTGTTACCCCAAGCAAACTACCAAGTAGTAAGGTTAACTTCGAGCAAGAAGATTTATTAACTGTTCTTGTTAATACTAGAAAATATTTTCAAGACCACTCCTCAGAAGATCCAGATATTCTCCGTACAGGAATGCTTGCAACTCAAGGTGTAACTGTGCCAGATGTTCTCAATACTTTGAATTTCATGATTGCTGTCTTAAAGGAAGATATTGCTAATAATCGAGCTACTCGTTTACAAGATCCTAACTTTATCAATACCAATTTTCGAGTTATTAAATGGTCTGCATACAACCCAAAGAATAAACAGCAAAAACAATTACGAATTACTAAATATGCTGTTTTCACTCATCCTGGTTCTCGCAAGAAAACCTCTACTTTTAATACACCAATTTATAGCTTAAAAGAAAACGCTAATAACGATAAATTCTACACTAAGTATACAAAGCAAGACGTTTTGTCAGGTATTTATGAACCAGGTGGTAGAGAATTTGGGAAAGTTACCAGTCTTGCTTATCTAACTAGAAATGGCTTAGAAGAAGCAATTATGGAAGGAACAATACTGATTAATTTTACAGATGGTTATAAGGCATTTTTTAATGTAGACAGAAATAATGGAATGGCTTATATTCGCGGATTGAAGGCAACAGCACAAAAGCGTTACTGGTATTTTAGAGAAGTTGATGCTATTAAAGGCTATGGATATAAAATAGATGCAAAAATTTCTATCAAACCCGGAGTCACTTTTGCTGGAGATGTTTTGAATATCGGTTTAGGTAAAGTGGTTGTAATTGAGCATACTAAAGGTGGTCGCAAATATCTGCGAATGGGAGTCATTGCTGATACAGGCGGAGCCTTTTTACCCAATCTTTATCAACTTGATTTTTTGGCAGGTATATTTAAGAATAAACAAGAATTTGGACAAAATATCGCACAATTGCCAGAGTATGCTACAGCATATTTTTTAATCAAGAAGTAATGTAGTATTTTGATAGAAAATTGAAGAAGAATTTAGGTGTCAGAATGCAATCAGTCACTTAATTCTGACTCTTGATTGTTCCCATACTCCTAGAGGTAGAGTATGGGAACGAGAGAATTAACCTTACTAGGCGCAGAGAACGCAGAGAGGGAAATCAGAGATTTTCACGACTCATTTAGGATTGCTATATACATGACAATACTTGGTCTACACCGTAGCCTTACCAAAGAGAGGGATTAAAGTCAGGAATTTGTGTTCAATGGGATATGATATTAGGCAAGTTTACCTTGTGGAAAACTTGTGGAAAAACTTATGTAGTTTTCCACAAGGTAATTATACTTAATTAAGTTTTATCAGCAAAATATCAAGTTTTTCCCAGATTTATCCACAAAAAGTAAGATTTTTTCCCCACTTTAAGTTAAATTTAATCAATTTTTAGACGTTACTTAATATTTCCGACTAATTATTTAGCCGTCAACCCTAGCGATCGCAGTGCAGGTTGTGGAAAACTGAAAATACATCTTCAGGATGGTTTTTGAGAACGGCTAGTGAGATTGATGCGATCGCTCAGTTGGCGGAGAGTTTGTGCTAAAGTGCGATCGCTCTGGTGGAGTTGAGTAATTTTATCGCAACTATAGATTACCGTTGTATGGTCTTTACCACCAAACTCTTCCCCAATTCTCGGTAAACTCAGAGACGTATGTTGGCGCATGAGATACATTCCTAATTGACGCGCCCAGCTAATCTCTCTTCGTCGGGAGTTACTTTTGAGGTCATCTATTGAAACATCAAAATTATCCGCCACAACCTTTAAAATCGCTTCTGGGGTGGCTGCCATTTTTTCGTTAGGCGGTTCTAAAACTGGTGTGATATTTTCCACCGTCATGGGTAAGCCCCAAATAGAAATATAAGCCACCGCCCGAATTAAAGCTCCTTCTAATTCTCGAATATTAGAAGTATAGTTAGAAGCAATATACTCAATTACATCGCGGGGAAGACGAATATTTTCATCTTCGGCTTTTTTTTGCAAAATTGCCATCCTCGTTTCTAAATCCGGCTTTTGGATATCTGCGATTAACCCCATAGAAAACCGAGAACAAAGACGTTCTTGCAAACTAGGAATCTGGTTAGGAGGGCGATCGGAAGCAATCACAACTTGTTTACCAGCTTCATGTAAAGTATTAAAAGTATAGAAAAACTCTTCTTGGGTGTATTCCTTTCCTTCTAGAAACTGAATATCATCAACTAACAAAAGATCGGCGGCTCGATAATGTTCTCGAAAACTTTGCATACTATCCTTACGAATGGCTGTAATTAAATCATTAGTAAACTGCTCCGTAGAAACATAAAATATTTTACAATCAGGCGAAATTTCCCAGCGATAATGTCCAATAGCCTGCATGAGATGAGTTTTACCTAAACCCACGCCCCCGCATAAAAATAAAGGATTAAACTCTTTACCAGGAGATTCTGCAACTGCCAAAGAAGCAGCATGAGCCATTCGATTGTTGGCACCAACTACAAAGCGTGAAAAGACATATTTAGAGTTTAATTCAGTAGTTTTCTGATTGCGATGAGAAACAGCTTTAGGAATACTGCTAGAATTTTGCGATTCCCAAGAAATCTCTCGTTCACTAAAATGAGAAACCTCATCACCTTGAGCCACAGTAATGTAAATTCCTACAGGATGACCGAGAATATCTTGGACTACATGAGCAATGGTATTGATGTAATACTTCTGTAACCAATTACGAGCAAATGGGTTAGGAGTGCGGATTACCAAGCAATTATTTTCTAATCGCTCTGCACTAGCGGTTTTGATCCAAGTTTCAAAGGTGGGTCGGGATAGTTCAAGCTGTAGGCGCTCTAGTACCTGACTCCACAGACTTTCTATGGGAATTTCCATTATCCACCACCTTTGCTGCTAATCGTCACAATAGAAGATAAAGCATCAATTTAGCATTGACACACGCTAGACCTAGAATAAGCTTTTAAGTTGTAATCATTTTGGGACATACCCAGTAGGCAAGATCCTAACATCCACTGACTGACACGGAGAAGCAACGACACATGAAGACAACAAACCATGACTTAGCACCCAAAAAGATCGATCCCAGGGGTTTACCCCAGAGGTTCTGGATGCTCTTATATGGGGTAGCAGTGGTGTTCTTGGGAAGCTGCTCTCTTGTACCAACTAAGACCTTTGAGACTCGACAAAGCGACACTCAAGCCCCAAAAACAATAGAACCCAATCAACCCAATCCGGGAATTGTCCCCCCGCCGATTTTATCGTCATCTGAAGACCCTAATTTTGTGGTAAAAGTAGTCCAACAAGTAGGGCCTGCGGTAGTTCGCATTGATTCTTCCCGAACAATCACTTCTCGCGTACCAGACGAATTTAACGATCCATTTTTCCGGCGATTTTTTGGAGACGCAACGCCACAGCCTAGACAACGAGTAGAGCGGGGTAGCGGCTCTGGATTTATCATTAATTCTTCTGGTCAAATTGTGACCAATTCCCATGTGGTAGATGGTGCTGATAGAGTGACTGTCACCCTCAAAGATGGCCGGACTTTTGATGGGAAAGTACTGGGTGAAGATCCGGTAACTGATGTGGCTGCGATTAAAATTGATGCCAACAATCTGCCAACCCTATCTGTAGGTAACTCCGATGCTTTGCAACCAGGAGAATCGGTAATAGCTATTGGCAACCCGTTAGGCTTAAATAATACCGTTACTTCTGGAATTATTAGTGCTACAGGACGTTCTAGTAGCGATATCGGTGCTAGTGATAAGCGGGTTGATTACATCCAAACGGATGCTGCGATTAACCCTGGTAATTCTGGTGGGCCATTGCTTAATATTCGCGGACAAGTAATAGCAATGAACACAGCTATTATCCGAGGCGCTCAAGGTTTGGGATTTGCTATCCCCATTAACACCGTGCAAAAAATCGCCCAGCAATTAATTGCTACAGGCAAAGTCGATCATCCTTATTTGGGTGTTCAGATGGTGACACTGACACCAGAAAATAAAGAAAGAATAAAAAATATAGCAGGCGATCGCTTAAATATTACAGCAGATGACGGCGTTTTGCTCGTTGAGATTGTGCCGCGATCGCCTGCTTCTGTGGCTGGACTACGAGTCGGTGATGTGATTAAAAGCATTAATAGCCAGCCTGTTACTAAAATTGAAGAAGTGCAAAAGCTAGTCGAAAATAGCAAAATCGGTACTAAGTTACCAATACAGGTGGAACGCAATGGGCAAATTGTCCAACTAGGAATCCAACCTGCTGCTTTACCAGCGAGACGTGAAGGATAAAGTTGGTCATTTGTCATTTGTCATTTGTCATTTGTCATTTTAAAAGCAACTGACATACTTACTCTACTCCCCATTTTCCATTCCCAATTCCCCATTTATTAAAGGAGTTCCCCAATGAATGAATTAGCACCAATTATTCAATTAGGCAATCCAACATTGCGCCAAAAAGCTGCTTGGGTTGAGAATATTCAAGATGAGCATATCCAAAAATTAATTGAAGACTTAATCGCCACTGTTACCAAGGCTAACGGCGTGGGAATTGCTGCACCTCAAGTAGCACAATCCTATCGTTTATTTATTGTGGCTTCCCGTCCTAATGCCAGGTATCCCAACGCGCCGGAAATGGAACCTACTGCTATGATTAATCCCCAAATCATTGCTCATTCTAGCGAACTTGTCAAAGATTGGGAAGGTTGTTTAAGTGTTCCAGGAATTAGGGGGTTAGTTCCTCGATATAAATCCATTGAAGTGGAATACACTGACTATCAAGGCAATTTACAAAGGCAAGAATTAACCGATTTTATCGCTCGGATTTTTCAACACGAGTTCGATCATCTTGAGGGTATCGTATTTGTAGATCGGATAGAAAACACTCTCGATATGATTACTGAGCAAGAATATCAACAACGAATAGTTAACAAATAAATGGGAGTGGGCAAGAGACGCGATAAAATCGCGTCTCTAAGGAGTGGGGAGTAGTATATCAATTACGAATTACGAATTACGTTAGCGTAGCGGTAGCGAGTCCGCGAGCGTCATTACGAATTACGAATTACGAATTACGAATTATTTAAGCGTGTGTTTCGCAAACTCGCTCGTCTCGCCACAATTGATATAGCTGTGTTGCTGGCATTGTCATATACAAAACGTCACCAACACTAAGGTTAGTTTCTAGTAAATCCCAGCCATGAAGGGTTTGGTTGTTTGTTTCTACATACAAAGGTACACAGTCAGATGACATTGCTACATCTTTCACCCACTGCCCACAAAAGGCGTGTGAAGCTGTGATCGCGGTTGCAAAAGCTACCCAAAGACTATCGGCTGTGATGCCATTGCCAAGGATGCGTCCCCCTAGTGCAGCAGCAGCAAAAGCTGGGGCTGCTAGTTCAGCCGGACTCAGTACGGCCTCGAAGCCAAATAGCTGTTGCGCTATGCCGGCAAAATCGGGATCGGCATAATGAACAATCACCGGAATGCTAGGTGTCAAGCCTTTGGCTTTGAGGGCAATTTCTAGATTGGTAGCATCATTGCTAGTAACGGCAAGGACGGCTGCGGCAGAGTCTATATTGCTGGCTTTAAGTATTGTACGGAAGCTGGCATCGCCCTGAATTACGGGAATACCGAGTTCACGGGCGGTATTAATATATTTATTGTTGGAGTCGGGTTCAACTACTACAACTTCATATCCACTGGCGTGGAGTTGCTGGACAATTCTCACCCCAATACCACTCAAGCCACAGACGATGTAGTGATATCGCTGGGGAATTCGGGCTGCATCCCAAAATTGCTTAAAGCGGCTTCCCAAGACAAAATCGGTGAGCATTGCATACCAAATACCAATCACTACTGCTCCAACCAGCATCATCACAACGGTAAATAACTTAATACTGTTAGGAGCATTTTCTACTACTTTGTCATTACCACCGGCTCCCGTAATCATGCCTACAGAAAAATATAGAGCATCGACAGGAGACAAACTCAACTCAGCCGACATATAGGTAAATGTGGCGATCAGAATAACCGCCAATAGCGCAATAGCACCCACCAAGACTGAGCGCCCGTGTTGCTGAAACAGCCTAATATTAGTCAAGACTTTCAGCAATTTTCTAATCAACGATCGCCTGGGAGAACGGATGCGGGGTTGCGTACCAACAATTAAGCGATCGCCTACTTGGATCTCTTGGCCAGATATGACACCTGATATCAAATCCATCTCACCTTTTACTGGCAAGTAATAAATCAGCATCCGCGAGCGATCTTCCCACAATTCACTCAGCTTTAGACCTTTCCAGAAGTGGTTTTCATCAATGTACTCTTCGTGAATTGGCCAAGTTTGCTGAAATAATTTGATTTGTCCGATCGCTCGGTTTCCCAGTGCTGCAAAGGTGAATACAGGTGCTGCTAATCCGACAACACTCATACTCAAATGGTCTGGCAAACTTTGATCTAGGCGCTCACCCAAATTTGTATTATAAAAACGGTTGATAATCCGAATCTGGGGATTCAGCACCCGCGCTTGCATCATAATAGACAAATTCAAAGCATCTTTAGATCCGGCGATGACTAAAGTGTGTGCCTGTTGAATTCCTGCTGCTGTTAGGGTAGAAGCTGCTTGTAAATCGCCAACAATCACATCTCCTGCCGTTTCGCCAGGGATAGATTGGTGATGAATACCAACAACGAAGGTTCCCTGATGTCTCAGCAAACGAAAGGTTTTATATCCGGTACGTCCTAAGCCACAAACAATAATTCTGGGTTTCATGAAACGGCAGCATCTTTTACAGGTAGGGCTGCATTTCTAGTTATTTATCAATATTGTTGCCCATTTTGCTGAAATATAACTGTAGCTGACAACACGATTGTTTCAATTGGGAGCAGGGGGCAATAAAATAATCTAGAAAAATATGGCAATTTTTGTAGGTTGTGATACGCTATCTGCTTGAGAAGTGTGGAGGAACCGAAAATGACTAAGCTGCGCGTGGGATTACTGTTTGGCGGTCGTTCGGGAGAACATGAAGTTTCAATCAAATCAGCACAGGCGATCGCTAAAGCCTTAAGTGCAGAGCAAAATGCTAGTAAGTACGAAATACTGCCTTTTTACATCCAAAAAGATGGACGCTGGCTAGCAGGAGAAGCGCCCCAAAAGGTTTTAGGAACCGGCAATCCGTTACTAGAATCCGAACAATCAACTTCCGAAGGAAATCTGACATCCAACCCTCAAGCCCAAACCTTAAGCAAGTGGCAATCTCCCTCTCAAGTTGCCCAAGTAGATGTTTGGTTTCCCATTCTCCACGGCCCCAACGGTGAAGACGGAACAATTCAAGGGTTACTAACTTTGATGCAAGTCCCCTTTGTTGGTTCTGGGGTGTTAGGTTCGGCAATGGGGATGGATAAAATTGCCATGAAAATTGCCTTTGAGCAAGCGGGGCTACCACAGGTAAAATATAAGGCGATAACTAGAGCGCAAGTTTGGTCTAATCCTTGCATATTTCCGAAATTGTGTGATGAAATTGAGGCAGCATTAGGTTATCCTGCTTTTGTCAAGCCCGCTAATTTGGGTTCATCAGTGGGAATTGCCAAAGTGCGATCGCGCCAAGAATTAGAAGCCGCCTTAGATAGTGCTGCCAGTTACGATCGCCGACTAGTTGTCGAAGCTGGTGTCGTCGCCAGGGAAGTTGAGTGTGCTGTTTTAGGAAACGATCGACCCCAAGCCTCTGTCATTGGAGAGATTAGTTATGACAGCGATTTTTATGATTATGAAACTAAATATACAGAGGGTCGGGCAGATTTACTGATTCCGGCATCGATTCCAGATGCGATCGCCCGTAAAATTCAGGACATGGCTTTGCAAGCCTTTGCAGCTGTTGACGCTGCGGGATTAGCAAGGGTAGATTTCTTCTATGTGGAAGCGACACAAGAAGTTTTGATTAACGAAATCAATACTTTACCAGGCTTTACGGCGACGAGCATGTATCCCCAACTCTGGGCCCATAGTGGAGTCTCCTTTCCAGAATTAGTCGATCGGTTAATTCAACTTGCTCTTGAAAGGCATTCTCCTAGCTGACGGAAGAAAATAAGCAAACTAATTTCAGATTATTAGGGCAAGAAGTCACAATAAATACACAACTTTGACAAAAGTTAGCCGGATTTGGTAGCCTCTGTTTTACAAAAAAGCTACTGGAATCGGAAATTTTGTTACGGATACCCGATGCTTGACTCCTCCAGTACAATTTATTGACTAGAGGGGTACAAATCTGAAAGTAATCATGGAAAAAAGTCAGAGTGTACAGCGCGAGCCAACCCGACTCAGAAGGGCTACTCCAGAGCTGACAAACAGGAAATCGAGATTAAAACAAAGCTCGAATGTTCTGATATATCTGGTTGCACACCATCCTTGGCTATTATTAACTGGGTGTTTAGCCATGTTTTTAGGAGGTGGTGTTTTTGCCGTGTATAGCTTAGGTAATGCTGGCCCGGTAGCACAAGAAGAACCAGAAAAAATCCCAGTTATCGTTGAAGAACCAATCAGTATACCCTCTGAGAATAGCAATCCTACGCCTTTATGGATGGTGGCTGCGATCGTCCTCAGTTGTGGTGGTGGTTCCTTGCTCATTTTCAAAATGCTCAACCGGAAAAAGCAACCGCAAAAAGTCCAAAAACAGGTTAACCGCCATCAGGTACGCTTGGCACAGAGCAATTACCAAAAATTGGAACCACGCCTTCCCAAGAACCAGCCAATTTTTGTGCCACAGCCACAACTGATGACGATGCCGATGATGCAGATGCAACCGAAAGCAAAACATCTAGTTACGGTTCTACCAGCAGAACACAAACACCACTTGGATACGCGCCCGGATTCTTTGGCAGACTTGATGGATCTTCGTAAAGATAGTTCATTGTCTGCAATTTTACGTCAGTATTAAATTTCCTGTAAAGCAAAAACCTTTCAAAATAATACTTTTTGCGAATTAGGGCACGGTTCTACCGTGCCTTTACTAATTATATATCTAGCATTTATATAGCATAAGACTTAGTTACTCAATGCTAAAAAAGTAGCAGTTCGTCCGGTTAAACTGATAAAGAAGAAAATATCAGATTAGGCAGTGCATAAAATAGTGCGGTTAGTTTTGACGGCAATATTGCTGGTGCTAGTTACAGCTTGTGGCAGTATTGGACTGCTACCGACTAGCGAGTTAGTGCAAAAAGCGATCGCACTTGGGCTAGAGCAAACTCAACAAAAACTTAGCCAACAGTTGGATCTAGATTTTCAAGGATTTGAAATCAAGCGGCTATCCATTACCCAGCAACAACCCCTAACCATTGAAAACTTACCAGCTTTCCGCGTTCGGGGAACTTACGATTTGATTCTCAAGCTACCAAAACGGCGCTTAACGCAACCAAAACAACCCTTTGACGTTTACTTGCAAATTCAGCAAGAAGGTAAAACTTGGCGATCGCTAATTCCAGAAAAAGGTAGTAAAGGTACTCAATCAATTTGGCGCAGTTATTTAGTTGAGTAAACCTGTGTCATCAAAGTACTTTTTTTCGGTTGCGTAAGAATTGCAAACCATTAGCGTAAACACCAAATGCCAGTAAACCTGACATAAAACCGGGTTCAGGAATACTAGCAGTAGATACAGAATTGATACCTACAGCAAAATCTTTATTCAAGTCTACATTATCAGCAAATGAACTGTCGGCAGCACCAATAAATATAAATTTTGCATCAATCGGAACTTGTACAACAGCACCATTAAAATCTCCACGTGAGATGTAAAAAATACTATTGTCTAAACATTGAGACGGAAGACAACCGTTAGTAAGAATTGCATTAATAGCGCCAGGAACTCTATCAGTCGTTGCGCCATCATACTCTCCGGTACTTGGTAGCAATCTATTGTCAGCGCTGAAAGTAGCCCACATTGAACCAAAGTATTCGTCAGTCGGATCGCCAAAGGGTGAAAAACTGCCAAACCGTTCCAGTTTAATTGTGTCCCCTGAATTAATTCCCAAGTCTGTTAGAGAAAAAGGTACGCTATCAGGACTAAATGTATATGAAGAAATAAAACTTGCACTGGGGTCGATATTAAATTTAGCTGCCAAAGCTTGAGCCGAATCAATTTTGAATAGTAGTACTAAGCTGAAGGCAGTTTTAGCAGTTGCAATTGATAACTTGGTGAACAATTTAGAAATTTTTTGATTTTTCAAAAAGGCTGACATAATAATTTCCTCCAAATTGTTAATTACTGGATTCAGACATAAAGTGAGGTATCAAGTTATAAATCAGCTATTTTACTATTTAATTTATATTTGCGAGTATATTTAAATACTTAGTCGTTAAAATATATTATTAAAGATAAAATTGTCAATCTACCAAGAGCTAGTTGACAATTGATAACAATACTGAAAAATGGATTTTTATCTACGTTTTGCTTGATGAATTGAAATCTTCTTTTCTTAATAAGGGCAAAAGTTCTGCGCCGACTCTCCCAAATTCTGATAAACGATGCATGAGGCTATTGTTCCGAAGTCAAAGCTATGAACTCTTCGGATAGAGAAACTTTTCATCGGTAATTAACACTTAAAAAGTTCCTTTGTCGCAGTTGCGGAAGAACTACATTCAGGATTTTTAAATTTTGAATTACCTACAGTGGAATAATGTGCTGCTAAAAAAATTATCACAAGGATTCTGAACACAAAAATTTTTCAGTCTGAATTCTGCACAGTGTGATATGTGCAACTAGAAAAACCATCACAAATATATTTGTATAATTGAGAACCGATAGCCATAATCGAGGTGATAGTTTCACCGGAGACAGGGCAAGATGTATATTAACTTTTTCATCAGTTCCATCGCTGGAATTGTGGTTGTAGTGCTAGCGGCTTTTGGCTTACTGCAATGGTTGCACATCCCTGCTGGTAACTTTCTTGATTGGGTGATTGGTGGTGCAAGTTTTTGGTGGCTGTTAGTAATTGTTACCGTACCGTGGAATGTGCATTTTCAAGCCAAAGAAGTCTTAGCAGAAGCAGCACAATCAACTGAGAAAGGAATTCCAGTCGATGAGAAACAAGTGAAGTATGTCACATTATTAGCAAAGCGATCGTTCTGGGTTGCCATTGCTTTCCACTTATTCTCAGCCATTGGTCTTTATACCCTTGCTGCCACTGGTATTAGTACGGTGGGATATATAAGTTCTGGTGCAGCTTTGTTATTAACGATTCTGCGTCCAGCTATTCGAGCTTATGAGTATTTATATGCGCGGTTAGCGATGATTCGCCAACAATGGAAGTATCCGCGCGAAGATATTGTTGAACTGCGCGATCGCTTCTCGATATTGGAACAAAAAATCCAGTCGTTGGAAGATCAACTCAACCCCGAACAACCCTATTCCTTATCTGCAACTCAACAACGCTTTGCCGAAGAGACTCGCAGAGATTTAGCCCGGATTGCAGCTAATTTTGAGGAATTACGGGCAACAAATCAAACAGAACATGAGCGTTTGGCAAGAGAAGCCCGAACTGCGATCGCGCAACTTTCCACTGACGGGCAATTTCTCGATCATGTCCGCGAAATTATTCGATTTTTTAAGACTGCTTAATTATTACTTTCATAGCTAACTGAACTTTAAATTTTGGATGATGGTATTGAATATTCATCATCCAAAATTTAAAAAGTTTCTCCAAAGGGGATTGTTGAGGCGTGTACCTAACTAGAAGAGGAAAGGCTATAGTGAACTCACAAAACTTCAGGAGTACTCACAATGAATCAGATACAACTTACTTTAACTATTGGTTATCTGTTAATGACAGGCTATTTTTTTAGCAATTGGTTAATATTTTCTCTACGTCATCCTGTTTCCACTCCAGAAGATAAATTTTTATCTGTTGTGATGTTTATGGTGACAACTCTCTTCTGGCCTCTGATGATTCCGATATCTTGTTTAGAAATAGTTGAAAAAAAGCGAATAGACTTTAGTCAAATTATTCCTGTTCTCTTAGCAATATTTATATTTAGTATTTCATATTATTTTACCGAATAATTCATAACTAATCTTTGCCAATCACATCTCATCCTTATCATGATATATATTTCCTGGTAAGCAATTAATAAGAAAATAATTGTTGATTCGTCATACATCTAATATTTGTCTTTACTGTGTAAAAAATTAATATTAGATGCAATCCTTATCAACCGCCTTATATCCCGCCACTGATTCCGAGTACAGAATTCAGTGGGGGACTTACGGCGTAATAGTTAAAAAAGATAACCTCCTGGCGGATTGAACCAGGAGATTTAAAAAAAATTGATTCATCTCTACAAGCGTTGTAGCAGGCTCAAACCGTGGGTATCAGTACCACAGGTATTGAAAAGAAAGTATTCATCAGCCAGCTTTTGCACTTGTTCTGATTCCAATATGCTGGGTTTCCAAGGGTTAGGGTTGTTGTAAGCATAGAAAGTTTCCACGCCATCGATCCCTTTTTGGGATGCGGCTGGAATTAACTCAAAATGCGATCGCTTGTAACGCGCTGGATGAGCCAGAACTGCCAATCCACCAGCTTCGTGAATAGCGGCAATCACGTTACTTGCCTGATATTCTTGGCCTGTAGTTGGCCTTCTTTGCAGATAGGGTTTCATACTAGAGTGTTCTGGAGCAAAAGCATAAGCCAAAATATGAACTTCTATATCCAGAAGGTTTGCATTGATTTCCACGCCACTCCACAGATAAGGAGTTGTTGCACCAGAATTACTCCACTTCCAATCTTCTAACCAAGCAAGGGCCGCTTGATAGCCAAGAATGCCATGATGGTCAGTGATCGCCAACCCTTTTAGTCCAATTGCGATCGCCTGCTCCATCAATCCACTCGGCTTTAACCTGCCATCCGAGTAGATAGTGTGCATGTGAAAGTTGAATAACCTTGGACAACTATATGCATCAATGTTCTGGAATACTTGCTTCAAAAGTTCTGCTGAAGCAGTAGTCTGGGCCAAATTTATAGCCATAACCCCCTCTAAATAAAAATATATATTTTTAACACACTAAAACGCCCCATCTACAGATGAGAAATTTCCAACACTGTAAATTAGTATTGGTGGCTACTTTCTCAGCTTTCTCAGCAAATTTTTCAATATGTTAAGACTACGTTAGCAAATCTTAACCTCAGTAGTCATGGGTAATTTGTACTACTTTAAACGTAAGTAGCAACAAATATTACATATAAAATTTTGTAAATACACTTATACTATTTGTGCGAAATGACTTATTTTGAGAGATTTAGGAGGATAATTTTCTCTAATAAGCCTGAGATGTAAATAGATATCACGTGTCAAAAAAACCTATTGCTCAGTAATTGCACTAATTTTATTTAATCCAGTAATAAATTTAGCATAGGCGTAGCCCGCCGCAGGCATCGCATGAGTGAGTTTATAATGGTTCTCAAAAAACTAGCGATCGCTTGCGGCTGATTATACTTCCCGCGCAATCCCAAAAGAATCCCCCTTCAAAGTTACCCCAAGGGGTTCTATCACCACCTCGCGGCTAAGGGAGGCTTCAACCTTTCCAGCAATCACAGCCGTTAACTTATGTTCTCTCGCGAGGATGACAATCCTTTCTGCATCCGCCTCTGATTCTGTATAAAATGCAAATCCGGCTCCGTAGTTGAACACCGAAAGCATCGTTTCTGCCCCGCCCTCAAGATGACCCTCGACAAACGTAAATATCTCTGGTACTGGGAGCATCGTTTCGACAACATATCGGAGTGGCTTCACCGACCGCATCAGCTTTTGCCATCCATGTCCAGTGATATTCTCCATCGCGGTGGGGCGAATTCCTTCGCCAAGTACCGCCTGTACAAGCGGCGTGTAGAGATATGAAGCAGCATTCATCGCTTCCCAGAACTCCTGCCCACTTGGAAGCTTTGTTCTATACCCATCAGGAAGGGATTCAGCAAGCTTTCGCAGTGGGGTAAAGCCGTTCTCATGGGGGCCAGAACTCTCAACGAGAACAATAGTATTTCCGGCATCCAGACGCGAGCTATCAATCGGAGCAACACCAGGCGGCATAACCCCAAAAACCGAACCTGCAATGTCGAGCCGACCTGGAATCATCTTAGTTTTAAGTTGAGGAGTTTCCCCTGAGAGATAGACACACCCCACTCGTTTGCACCCTTCAACGACTCCATCCAGAAACCCATCAAGAAAGACAGGGGTAAAAATTGTTTCAGGAGTACTTGATGGCAGATAAAGGCCAAGAAGTAGAGTCTGCATCCCTGAAGTTGCTGCATCGTTCGTCAGACACGAGATGATTTTGATCCCGATGTTCCACCAGAATCGCCGAAGTTCTTCTTCGGAAAGGTCGTCAGGACGAGTATCGTCTGCCGTTCCTAGTCCTTCAGGGACAAGTGTTAGAGAAATTTCTGGAGCGCCCGCTTGAATAAATGGAGCGAGGTTGAAGCTGAAAGCGTTAGCACTTGCTCCAAGACCCGATGCGGGGACAGTACCATAGGCGCTTGCAAAGGTAAGCGTGCGTTTTGCAGCATCGATGAAGCATCTTTTTGCGGCATCGAGAGTATCGTAATCGACTTGATCGAGAGCTTGAGCCATCAGGTTGCGTTTTAAGTTAGGAGTAGAGACGCGATTAATCGCGTCTGTGCAAGAGTTAAAAGTTAGGAAAAGTCATAACTCCTCACTTTAAAATACCTCATCTTCAATACCGCGCCACCATTCCCCTAAATTCATCAAGTCTTGGTAAATATCTTCTAATTCTTTGGTGTAGATATCGTTTGTCAGGGTGGCTCGACGCTCTTGCAATTTCTTGAGGCGCAGTTGTACCAATACCCAAGGTTTAGTAATGCTATTCGTTGCTTCGATGTATTGCGCTAGTTCTTTGCTATCCATATAATATTTTAATTTTTATGCTACTACTTTTAAGATACAGGAGGCAGTTAAGGCTGATGAAAAAGGTTTTTGAAAAAGAATTATCAGAAAGATAATATACTGAAAACCCCACCTCGAAGAAGCGGGGATGAAAGCTATTTACAGAATTTATCGAGATAAATTTTAGATGCGTTTATCCAGGGTAAAGGGATAAAGTCGAGTTAAGAGGGTGTTTATAACACCCTCTTAAAAATGGAAATTAGCCCCTACTGTTTAACATTACTCAAGAAAGTTGGGACTACGACTAGTGCGACCATTACGACCAATAGCTGGAATCTCCAGTAAGGGGTTGATATCAGTAGCTTTCCCTGTACCGTCGTTGGTAACGGAGGTTTCGTTTCCTGGATGTCCATTAGGAACGAACAACTGCGGATGGTCGAAGGGCGCTTTCTCGTAACGAACTCGCTCGTCAGTGAGCGCCTTCAGAAAAGTTATCAGGTCATCTTTATTCTGATCGCTCAGGTTAAGATTCTCGATATCCGCATCTAGATTGGCAATGTTCTGCTCGTGGAAGTCGCCACCCCGATTGTAAAACTCAACTACTTGGTTGAGAGTTAACTTTCCACCATTGTGGAAGTACGGTGCGGTGAGTTCCACGTTGCGAAGTGTAGCTACCTTGAAGGCTCCGTCCGCGGCTATTCTCTGGTTGGGGCTGACCGTGATATTGGGATCTGCGCCGAGAAGCTGCTGGAATTTTCCTTGTTGAGCTACTCGTGACTCTGAGAGCGGATTACCAAAGGGGTCTTTACCACCTACGCCTAAGTCATCTGTAGTCGGTCTGACACCAATGTTGTAAAACCCGTTGTCATAGACCGCTTCTTGTCCATCCCCTACTATCATGCGTTCGAGTCGTTGACCCTGAACATTTTTCACGGAAGCGTTGGTGAATTCTGCACCACCGTGACAGTTGATGCATTTGGCAGCTCCCTCAAAGAGGTGTTTACCCCTTAATTGCTGTGCAGTTAAGGCGTTTTGGTTGCCATCAAAGTACTGATCGATAGGCGCATTGTCAGATACTAGTGTGGACTCATACAGTTGAATCGCCAGCCCGAAGAAAAGCGAAAAGTTGTACTCCATTAACGTGTATGCTTTCTTGTTTGAATCGAGAATACTCCCTAAACCCAAGAGGACAGGTTGCCGACTACCGTCATTTTTATCAACCTGAATTGACCATGTGGAATTCCACCACTCTGGCTGGAAGGCAGCTTCAATTAGCTGCTTGTAAGTCTTATTAAGACCTTTTCCATCAGGCGTTTTGTAAATACCCAAAACGCTATCATCAACAGCCACCTCCTGTTGTGCGAGTGGTTTTAGATTCGAGGAGAGTAATTTTTGACCAAGATCCCTTGGAAGCTTTAATCCTGTAGGAAGGCTTTTTAAGAGATTTATGATGTCACCCAGTAGGCTTGGCGTTCCAACTGCCTTTTTACCGACATCCTGAAACGTGCGACCATCAGCAGACATTTCAAATGAACTAAGCGGCGGGCCCACTGCCTGGGAAGCTAGAGATGAGTTCTTGAGCTTCACACTAACTGTTTGTGGTGGAGTTACAGAAGTTGCTGCTTTGTAAAGCTTGGCGTTGGGATCTCTTAACCCAAAGGGATTAACCCCATTGAAGGAGTTTTGAGCGCGTCCATCCCAGAAGTTGCGGAAGTTGAACACCGCATTGATCGTGGTTGGTGTATTGCGCGGCTCTACCCGACGCGTTTTGATGCCTCCAACGTTGAAGATTGGATCGTTGAGTTGAGTCACATTGTCTTGAGGATTACCAGGAGTGGTACTCACGAACTTGGTATTGAAGACTCCTTCGGAGGAAGCAACATCGTTAACATCAGAAATCACAGTAGACTTACGGTCGTTTACATCTGCCAATTTGTGAAATGGGAAATCTGTTGCCTTCAGCGTGTAGTTTGGCCCTCCGAACCTGAAGGTATTATCGGGATTCGGATTGCCGCTTGCATCCACACGCAAAATGCCTGGATTAATCTGGTTTTTAACCCTGTTGTCCGCTCCGGCATGGAAGTGACAAGTAGCACACGATGTCCTACCATCGCTGCCGACCTGCATATCCCAAAAAAGAGCTTTTCCCAGGGCGATCGCTTTGCTCTTATCTTTTACGTAGCCTGTATAGTCTGGCCCTGGAATCGGCACGGTCTTTAGTGAAGCTAGTGGCTGGGAAGGCGGCGTTATCTGTGCCGATACAGTATGTCCGGCTAGCACTGCGATCGCCACAAATGCTGCGATCGTCACACTGCTTTTTATTCTCCTTGAGAATCTTGATGCCAGATCGCGAAGTCTGGCTACCACAGCAGCCACAAAAGTGAGAGTAAGTTGGATTTTCCCCATATTTTATGTAAACGTTAATGTTGTCAAAAGTTGAAGCATTAATGCTCCCCTCTCAAATCTGAAAATTTGTTGTATCTCATGACACATAAATGTTAAAGTATCAGGTTTCTTATACTTAAGTAAGTAGGTAAGAATAAGTCAAACTATATTACGTAATATAAAATCATTAAATTAGCTCATAGTAAGGATTAAAGCGGCTTACTGTAACCTTTAATTATTCATACCCACTTACTTTTTTAAGTATAATTTTTCTTAATATAATTTTTTTTATGAATTAAGCCAGTGTTGCTGCGTAGCAGCTTAGAATATTCCACCACATCTACCCAGCAAATTAAAAACAGCCACGAATACTACTCGTGACTGCAATTATTGATAAATTAACAGGTTGTTTTTGCTTTACATATCTGGTAAAAGCTACTGTTACAACCGATTCAACACTGGTACATGATTAAGCTTTGGCCAAGTTTTCAGCAGCAAAGTCCCAGTTTACCAAGTTATCTAAGAAATTCTTGATGAACGCTGGACGAGCGTTTCTATAGTCAATGTAGTAGGCATGTTCCCAAACATCCAAGGTTAGGAGTGCCTTTTTACCATGAGCTAGAGGGTTTTCTGCATTGGGTGTTTTGATCACCTTCAGCGTACCACCATCATCAATCAGCCAAGACCATCCACTGCCAAATTGAGTTGCAGCCGCGTTAGAAAACTCTTCCTTGAATTTATCGAAGCTACCAAAATCTTTATCAATCTTGGCTGCAAGTTCACCAGTGGGTGTGCCACCACCTTTTGGTTTCAAGGAATTCCAGAAGAAGGTGTGGTTCCAAACTTGGGCAGCGTTGTTGAATATTCCCGCCTTAGAGGAGTCTTGGAAGGAAATTTTGATTACCTCTTCCAGAGACTTATCAGCAAGTTCTGTACCTTCAGTCAGCTTGTTGAGGTTGTCTACATAAGCTTTGTGATGCTTACCGTAGTGATACTCGAAAGTTTCAGCTTTCATGCCATCTGGCTCTAAAGCATTAATGTCGAAGGGTAGCGGGGGCTGTACAAATGCCATTGTGTCAAATCCTCTCTTTACCGGTTTCCAGTTTTAAGCTATTACAGAAGCTTGGGAAATTAACAGCTTTTATTTTTGAGGTTTTATGTCTTTAATGATTGAGCATAAAACTTAACATCGCCATTCTACTACCAAAGTGAAGATGAAAACAAAGTACTTCAGTGATAAGTAAAATCGCTAGGGATTCACGGTTATAAATAAAAATGGCTAATATCTTGTAGCAAAAGTCCAATCTATAATTAGCATTTAGCAATTAAAGCTTTCATCCTTCTATCTTTAGTAGGATTAATTGCGATGTGGAAAATCAGTCGAAAGCAAGATGATTTAATCCTGAAATAATTTAATATTTCTAGAACAAGACTTAATAAATCACTAATGAAATTATCTTATTTTTAAATACTGTTTTGAGGATGGTAAGTAAATAATCGCTCACCATCCTTTGAAACTAAAAAGCTAACAGTGAATACTGGTGATTACCACTGAGATAAACGCTGCTGGTAATAGTTAACAATTTGTGCTGTGACTTCAGACACATCCAAACCATCGGTTTGAACTTCGATCGCATCCGCCGCTTTTTGCAAAGGTGAAACTTTGCGTGTACTATCTTTCCAGTCACGTTCGGCAATATCCCGTTCCAGTTGTTCTAAATTGATTTCGGATTGACCTTGTTTATTAAAGTCTTCCTGGCGGCGACGGGCGCGTTCGCCCACAGAAGCGGTTAAGAAGATTTTTACTTCGGCATCGGGGAACACGTGAGTACCGATGTCTCGTCCTTCAGCGACTAAACCACCTTTTTTACCCCAGCTTTGCTGTTGTTTAACCAGTGCTTGACGGACAGCGCTTTGGGCTGCGATCGCAGATACAAGAGATGTTACCTCAGTGGTGCGAATTACCTGGGTAACATCAGTACCATTAATCCAAACCCGCACGGACGATTGTAAATCCTGGTTAGGAGTAAGTTCAATTTTAGATTGGTTAGTTAATTCAGCGATCGCACACTCATCATCAATAGCAATCCCCTTTTCCAATACTAACCAAGTGACAGCACGGTACATTGCTCCTGTATCTAAATAGACTAAACCCAGGTTTGCTGCCACTTGTCGCGCCACTGTGGATTTTCCAGCACCAGCTGGGCCATCAATGGCGATAATGGGTTGACGATCGCGCAATATCGTATTGTCAATCAAACGTGTAGCACCAAGACGAGCTGCGATCGCCAACATTCCTTCCTCCTCAACTTTTTCTAAAGACATCAACGTAGTCGGTTCAACTAATTCAATATATTCCACTAAAATTGTGCTGACCATTGCCACTTCTTGCTGTACCACTGCTATCAACTTGTTGCTATTGCGATCGCCTGCCCGAAACGCAGTTTCAGCTCGTCGCAAGCCGCGATATAATGCTGCGGCTTGCTCTTTTGCCGTTGCAGTCAAATATTGATTGCGAGAACTGAAGGCAAGACCCGATGCTTCCCGCACTGTTGGACAACCAACAATTTCTACTGGCAAATTCAAGTCAGCTACTAAGCGTTTAATAATTGTCAGTTGCTGACCATCCTTTTGACCAAAGTAGGCACGGTCAGGCTGTACCAAGTTGAAAAGCTTGGTAACAATCGTTGCGACACCTTGAAAGTGACCCAGCCGAGAACGACCACACAAGCCTGTCATCATAGCAGATGGTGGTATAACTTGTGTAACCTTTGATTCTTGTATACTCTTCTGGGGAACTGCCATCTCTTCAGGACTCGGTGCAAAAATGGCATCAACCCCAGCTTGTTCGCAAAGTTGTTGGTCTTGCTCTAAAGTACGAGGGTAGCGTTGATAATCCTCGTTGGGAGCAAATTGCAGGGGATTGACGAAAATACTCACAATCACCGTAGAATTTTCTTGCCGCGCCCGTTGGATCAAGCTTAAATGACCTTGATGCAAATTCCCCATCGTTGGCACTAAACCAACTGCCGTCTGATACCAGCCAGTCATCTCATCTAGTCTCAGATCCTCAGTAACTGCAATTAGCTTGTTTTCTGAGCAGCGTTTAGTTAAATAGCAGCGTAAAGCTGCGACTGTTGTCAGCAGGCGCACAAAAATACCCCTAGTTCTTATCGATCCCTCCCCCGCTAGTTTATATCTGAAATAGAGGGAAGAGTTGATTGAACTAGGGGAATTAAGTGATACGGAACTGGGGATTGGGATTGGGATTAGGGATTAGGGATTAGGGACTGGGGACTGAGGACTTTGTAGAGAAGGAAGAATTATTAAAAAAGTCTCTCATTTTTCTATCCCCAGTCCCTAATCCCCAATCCCCAATCCCTAATACCCAATCCCTAATCCCCAGTCCCTAATAATTATTTCCCCAAGACTTCAATATGTACTGGTGCAACGCCACTGCCCATCATTCCTAAAATCCGAGCCGCGCCAGCAGATACGTCAATGATTCGACCCCGAACGTATGGGCCTCGGTCATTAATCCGCAGTACTACAGAACGACCATTACGGGTGTTGGTTACACGCACTTGTGTACCAAAGGGTAAACTGCGATGGGCGGCAGTCATTTCTTCTGGGTTGAATCTCTGACCGCTAGCAGTACGAGTACCAGAACCGTCATAGCCATAATAAGAAGCCATGCCTCTCAAGGTGGCTTGCACTATTCCGACGGCAATTTGCCGGGGTAGCTTTGGTATTGATACTGGTAAATTCGCAATTTCTTTTAGGGGAGATGCATTGCCTAGTAGTCTCCGTAGGCGATTGGTTGCTTGCAATGCATCTTGCGCCAGATTGTTGGTGGAACCTGCTAGTCGTGTACCTTCGTTAATTTCGACCAATTCTTCGCCATTAATTTTGATTACATAGCGATCGCCATCTTGCTGAGGGGGAGCGCTTTTGTTTTGCGCTTGATTGGCATTAGATTTTTCCCCTGCTTTCCAACTGACGGTAATCTTACTGCCGTCAACATTTTCCCGATTCAACTGGTTGATCTTGGCTGCTATTACACCAGCTATCTGAACCGGGTCATTGTCATCGGAGCTAATCTGGTTACTCACATCTGTTAAGTTGCCAGTATTCAATGTATTTGATGAATTGCTAGCAATAAGGGCGTACGATTGTACGCCCCCAGTATTGACCATTGCACCAACTTTTTTAGTTTCAAGATTCGTATTTGATACAGAACTCAAAAAGGTGAGAACAGGTATATTTCGGATAAAAAGGGTTGCCGCCTTACGTCCTCTAATGTTGTGAGGATGAATTTCTGTAATCACAGCATCCAAGGTTTGTTTCCCTGCTCTGGATTGGTACTCTCCCACCTTAACCACTTCAGGGTTAGGTGATTTTTGGGAAGCTAGCGCATTTCCCTTGGTGGTTTGAGTGGTGGTTTGAGTACAACCGACTGAAGGTATGCCCAAAACAGCCATAGACAGGGCAACAATAATCCACAAATGTCTTTGATTCATGCGTCCGTTTTTGAAAGCGACTGTAGAACTTAAGTTTTATAAATTGCGGGATTTTTCTACTAGTGAATTAGTTGAAAGTTACTTCCCTTCTGAAAAACTCGAACTCGTTCCGTTTTCACTTTGTTCTTTATAACTGCAACAGACTAACACGAACCTTTTAGCTTGGGGATCAGGGTTTTAGCGTAATTATCGACAGCTTAATCAAATTAAAGTTCCAAATTTAAGGGTGAAACCTTTCTCAAGGGCGGACTTTGGCTATGTAACGCTTTTTTATGCAAGTCAAAAGTTTCTTAAAAAAACTTTACACTTATTGCAAGCCAAAGCAACGATACCCTATTGATTTCTCTTCTAAAGGCTCGCAACTATGCGTGTATTCTATATTACATTTATATTGCTATTTCCTATAAGAAGATAATATAACCTCAATTAAATAGCATCGGCATAAATACTTAAAATCATTTATTTAATTAAATATTTAGATTTCCCTATGAATAAGTCGTGATAAGAGTTACATCTGAAATAATTAGGCAAATTAGTTTGAGTTTAATATGTTTTTTATACTTAGATTAATGATGACTTTTATTCCCAATGACTAGACTGATACAGGCAACAAATGCAACCCATAACATCAGTATTACTGAGTATAAAATAAAGAAATATACTCAACTTAATATTTTTTGTGATTAACGATGGAAAAATTAAGAAATCTTTGCGATCGCTTGCACAAAAAATATCAGATGTGTTTAAAATAACAACTTTATCTTATAAACCTCAGTAATTGCTCAAGGATGATTTTTGACAGCAAGCTGTCTTTGACAAAATCTTTGTGGTTGTAAGTATGTACGGCTGCACCCCTACTATATATAGTGAGTATTTTGGAGAATACTATCAGTCTGATGACAAGCCAAGTAAATCAAAGAGATTTAGAAATAGATTCATCGCCATTATTAGCTGTTCTTAAGGAATTGCATTCCCAATACAAGTTACTGCAAGAGGGTGCAGTAGCTAAATATATTCCAGAACTGGCGAAGGCAAACCCGGATTTGTTCAGTATTTGCATTGTCACAGTAGATGGTCAGATTTACAAAGTTGGCGATTATGACCAACTCTTTACCATTCAGTCTATTTCCAAAGTCTTTGCTTATGGACTTGCCTTAGAAGATCATGGACTGGATTATGTTTTAACTAGAGTTGGCGTGGAACCGACGGGGGATGCATTCAACGCGATTGTTTTGGATGAGCAATCGAAGCGACCTTATAATCCAATGGTAAACGCTGGAGCGATCGCAACCACCAGCTTAATTAAAGGTTCTGGCCCAACGGAACGTCTTAATCGAACGCTGGATATGTTCAAGCGATATATTGGTCGCGATGTGTTCGTTGACATTTCAGTTTTTACCTCAGAACGCAGTACCGGACATCGCAACCGCGCAATGGCGCATCTGATGCTCAACTTTGGCATGATTGACCGGAATATTGAAGAGTCGCTGGATCTTTATTTCCAGCAGTGTGCTGTGATAGTGAATTGCCAAGATTTAGCAGTGATGGCGGCTACCCTGGCTAACAAAGGTATGAACCCCATTACCAAAGAACAGGCGGTAGATAAGCGTTACATCAAAGATATTCTGAGTGTGATGTACACCTGCGGAATGTACAACTTTGCAGGTGAGTGGGCTTACAAAATTGGGATTCCGGCGAAAAGCGGTATTTGTGGCGGGATTATCGCCGTTGTACCCAATAAGATGGGCATTGGAGTTTTTTCACCACTACTGGATGTGCGTGGTAACAGTGTGCGAGGGGTGAAGGTGTGTGAAGAACTTTCCCAACGCTTAGGTTTACATCTGTTTGATTGTTCAGGTCAAGAGGCGAAATTCGAGTAAATTAGAACAGCCAAAAAACTATAATAATTGGTGTGTATGGATGCAATATAAATTAGTTAGCCGCATTAAAAATCTGCTGTGCAGTTAAATTTAATTGAGGAAAAATAGGTGATGAAATCGTGGTGTTACCTTGAAATGGTGTCATTTGATATTCACCATCAACTCATTCGCATACAAAAATAGTGGGTTGTTTGGGATTGCCGATGAACTATGAGTAGAATTTTATTCTCTGTAGAGACGTTACAATGCAAGGTCTCTACAAGCGTTATCAATAGGTAACTTATCTTATCCTAACCGGATTGAAATGATTTATTCTCATAACTCTTCTGCTTGGGGAAGCGGGAAGATTTCACCAGCTAAGTAAGCTGGAAAGTGCTTTTGAAAGTACAACCAGGAAGTCATATCTTCACCATCTATCAATGCTTTTGGGGCTTGCTTATATAGAGGAATACGGTTATTAATTTCATCTTGCAGCAGTTGGGGCAGTTCTGTTAAACCATTGACTTTGCTGCCAACAGCACTATAGATTAGTTGACCGGGGCGATCGCCCATTTTCATCCAGGGAAGCCATTGACCAATCCGATCCCAACTCAGTTTTAGTTCAGAAACTGACGGAAGGGCTGTGTTAAATAAATCTGCGGTTGGCACAGTTAATTTAAACAATTCTGCTGCCTGATAAATTGGATTTGGGCTGTATTCGGCAAATTTGCGATCGTCTGCTAAGGGATTGGGGTAATAGGGAAATATATCAAAAACGAAGGTTGTACTGTCACTATCTACTTGTGCGGGAAAATTTCCCTCAAACCTACCCTGCACGGGATTATTGGCGACGTGAATTACCGGAACTGTCTCGCCTGTCCAAGGATTCTCCCATTTGCGTAAGACTTCATCTGTTTTTGGATTGAGGTAGTAAGTCAGTTCTCTAGAAGTAAAATCCCAGCTACCCTCTGCTGTGGGAATACATCGGCTAACACTCAATCCCAGCATCTTGAACAGGAGTTGTCTTTTCTCGCCAGGGATAAAGGCATAAATCTTACCTTTCCAAATCAGGAAAGTCGATTCGCTAGGGTCGAGGGAAGAACGAGTTTTAACCCAGTGCTGCGCTTCAAGTTCTTGGATTTGGGCAACCATCTAAAGCATCCTTAGTGTTTGGATAACAAAAGGATAAGCTAATCAGCATTCAAGTTGCATCTTTGTCATTGGTTAAAAATTAATGCCCGATGCCTTATTTTAATTGCTGGAAGAACAGCTTCAGCTTATTCTCATCTAATTTGCCGTTGGTGCGAACGGCATTAAACAAATCAAGTCCGAAAGGGGCAACTTGTTGGATTGCGATCGCAACATTTTCAGTTTTCAGCCCTCCAGCTAAGAAAATCGGCACGCTTACTTGCAAACAAGTATAAAAACTCCACTCTTTTGCCCAATTCCCTCATCAATTAAACTGATTCAGAAACTTGCTCATCCAGACGGCGAAACAAAAACACCCAAAGAGGTAGGGAACTATTAATCGCAATCAACCGCACTAAGTGACCAGTTGTGACAATTTCAACATTATGATTTAATGCCAGGGAAACCAAAATCATTTCTGCCGATCCTCCTGGTGCTGTGACTAAGAGACAGGTTAACCAGTCCCAAGAGGTTAATTGCATGGCAAGTATAGCAGCGATCGCTCCGGCGATGAGAGTCATTCCTACAGACATCAAGGTATAGCCGACAGTCCGCTTCTTAAAGTTGGGTTTGTCTCCCCAATATTCACCAATGGTAATTCCCAGCAGCATTTGACCCAATAAGTTAATTAAAGGCGGCGGACTAAAACTAATATCGCCCACAAAAGGCAGCCAATGTAGCAAAGGATTAAACCCAATACCAATCAACAATGCACCAAAGAAATCGCCTGCGGGAATTTTAAATAATATAGCTGGATAAACTACTAATCCAGTGATTAGGAGTACTAACAAGAGTAATTCTAGTTGAGATGGATCGAGATTGAGCCAAACGCCGTTGATTGGGAGTGGTTGGGGAGAGTAATTACTAGCTGATGTCCTAGCGATGAAGGGAATCAAAACAACTACTGAAGTGACGCGAATCGCCTGAACTAGAGCAACTAAGCTGACATTTTTATTGTAATCGGCTGCGATCGCAGCCATAATTCCGACACCACCAGGAACTGTCGCCAGCATTGCTGTCAATAGGTTGGTTTTACTGAGGCGGGCGTAAATATAACCAATACAGGTTCCACTCAGCAGCAGAAACAAGGTCAGAAAAATAAATATGGGAATACTAGAAGCAATACTAGCTAGATTACCGTGGGTATTGGAAGCGCCGACAGTTAAACCTACAAGTGCCATTCCCACTTTTCTAGCAGTGCGGTTAGGTTGGGGGGAATATTGATAAAAAATTCGACACCCTTGAAGAACTACTGTACCAGCAGCAATCCCGCCAAATATCCAGGCAATTCTACCAATTTGGAACTTGGCGAGGAGTAAACCCAGAGGTAATGCTAGAAGCATTTCTAAGACAAGGACAATTAGTTGCTTCGTAAATAGCTGTTGTTTGGTAACAACAGCATTTTCATGAGTGTGTTCTTCCAGGCTGGAAGCAACACTTGGGCTTTGATTCATCAATAGAAAGCTTTTTTATTAATTTAACTTATGTACTTGAGCTAACGCGATCGCATAAATCAACTTACACAAGAATCGCTATAGAGACAGGATAGGGGCACAACGATTATGATGCCCCTACAAATAATTTATATTCCTTTCTAATGGTTCAGCCGTTTAATCTTCATCAAGGGCTGGGAAAGCTTCTTCAAGCTGCCACAACCTATCTTTGTTTTGAACGAACCAAATACGAGTTTCGGGAGTTAATTGACTCCAAATGACTTCAACAGGGATGTGAGGAGATGCATATTGGTACTGTTGACCAAGGGTTCTGAGATTGTCCGCCACATCATGGGGAATTCCGAATTGTTCCCAGTCAACTGTTATATGTCTTCCCGAAACACCTGCTGTGGGGTCGAAAATCAATTGTGCCGATCTGACTAAATCAGCAAAGTGTTTCGGTTTGAGTTTGGTGATCTCTTGAATTTGGAGTGATTCGTTATACTCTTGAGACATTATCGCCGCAATGGTAAAGATTAGTGGTGTATTGAACTTACTGCCAGAGATTTTGATCCCAATATTTTTACTTTAGCGCAGAGCCGCTAACTCGATCGTGACTCAGATTTATAGATTAGGGATTAAATGTTGGGAATAATTCTGATTCCAATCCCCAATCCCCAGTCTCTAGTTCCTATTTTAGTGACGAGTGTAGGAACGCTCAAAGTGAGTTTTGAGTCTTTGTGCCATACGGAGTTCTCGTTCGCGCGGCTCATAACCGCAGTTTAGAATTCTGCGGCTATTGAAGTCCTCAATCCCCTTCAAATTCACGTTTTAAAAGCCAAATTACTAAAACTACCCAAGGTGTTAACAGTTAGTTGGGCGCTTGGTTGCGATCGCTCGTTTAGGCGGTTATATCATGTCTGGATAAATACTTGTCATTACGAACGCAGCGATAGCGAAGTGA
This sequence comes from Nostoc sp. 'Peltigera membranacea cyanobiont' 232, assembly GCF_002245985.1. Taxonomy (NCBI): domain Bacteria; kingdom Bacillati; phylum Cyanobacteriota; class Cyanophyceae; order Nostocales; family Nostocaceae; genus Nostoc; species Nostoc sp. 'Peltigera membranacea cyanobiont' 232. The sequence goes on along the minus strand of NZ_NOLK01000059.1, from coordinate 18,192 downwards.
AGTAATCGCAGAGTCCCCAGCGATTGCTTCGTTCCACTCCGTTTCACTCGCAATAACATATCGTAAGTGATTAAGCGGACTTGATATTACTTAGAATATCGACGTAATACTTCCATTGGCATCCAGGTACTGTGGCGAGGCTAGTTAAAATTGCACGATCTCTGTGTTCGCGTAGCGTCTCGTAGAGAGGGTTGGCAGCTTGCTAGAGAGACTTAACGGGAAAAATCAGATCGCGATCGTCCTGATGCTGCCCAGCGTGTCCTGAAATAACAGGCTGCACACAAGTGAAACTGCTCCTTAGCAGCAAGAAGCACCTTTAGCAAACAGCCAAAATATTTGTATAGTAATTATGTATACATTAAAAACAAGTAATAAGCATCAAGAAATTTCACAATTTCAAACTGCAAATAAATGTAGGAGGTATTCTACATAATTACTTAACGATAATTGGCAGTTAGCATTCAAAACATAGTTTATTTATACTCTTGTACGGAATTAGCAATGAAAGTTGGGTAAACCTTAATTAGAATTGATCCTTTTCTACTTTGTTGAAAATAAATTTTCATCTAGAGTAGGACAAAGATACATGCTGTTTACCACATAGAAAAAATCTAGCTGAAGCCTCTGGCTCATAGCTATGGGAAACCAAGCTTGATGCTTGAGAGTCTGGTTTCAAAATGGGTAACAGCAACATCCCCTATCCGCTCGATCACCTATGCTAAAAGTTATGCACTCGGCCGCCAACTCAGCCACTCCAAATTCCCAGTGGGAGGATTTAATCAAGCTTCCAGCCCCAAACACAGTTCAATGGGACAATATCAAAACCCAATTAGACTTGGTGCTGTTGGCGCTAGAAACCTTAACTGGGATTGGCTCAGAGGCTATGCTTTCGGCGGCAACCGATCTGAATTTAGAGTCAAGAGTGCCAGACCGCGTAGCTTTATGGCGACTGCGCCAGTCAAATCCCCTACGCAAAGGTCAAGGAGGGCGAAAAAAGCTAGATGTCGAAGAAGCGCGATCGCTTGTTCTGATTATCTGCTACCTAGCCAAACAGCACCAGGAATTGATTCGCCGCGCTGTCGGTCTGTTGGAACAAATGGCAGAAAATAACCGGGAACCTCACCAGGCTGCTTTACTTGGAGACTATATTGATGCTTTTTGCAACACCTACCAAGAACGGATGGAAGAGGACGAGAAAATCTCAACGGATTTACTTACCAACCTGGCACTAAAACTGCTTGTAGATTTACTTTTTTACAGCGCCCCTGGTGGGCATCGCCGTCTCTGGCTAGCACTTATAGACCGTTCGACAAAATTTTAGATTTGAAATTTGAAATTCCTCAATCAAAATTCGCTTGTGATTTGTTTGCTAGATCGGGAAACCTTTTTGATAGCCGTTAGCCCTTGGGCGATGCACTATCAGCACTGCTTCCTCCTGGCACAAGACTACACAACGGAAGAAACCTGACAAACTTCCTTGTGAGTGAAGGAATCCACCGTTTCAACTTTTCTTTGCAAGCAACTGGCTTAAATTTTTGCAAAATCCCAAATAGTCTTCCTCGCAGTTCCTGCTATGCCTCTATCAAATTCTGTAATTCGTCGCTACACCCCCCCTACTTGCACGCTAGAAGTATTCGCGCAAAGCTCGCCTCTGTCCCGTTGGATGGGGAAAACTGTCCTCAAACACCTCAGCTTTGAGCTACGTTTTGACGATCCCCGACTACCAGAAGAACACAGAATCCCAATTCGGGGCGATCGCGATCAACTTGAAGCTTTGTGTGATGCAGTCACAAATTACGTACAGCAATTTCTCCAACAGTCTCCAGAGAGCTTTTGGGTCAGTTTCTCCGGTACTCAAGAGTCAAGTACAGCATTGGGTGAGCCGGAATTAAAGTCCTCAATACAAACATTAAATTCTTTTAATACCCAACTTCCTGGGGCAAATATCCGCTTAGAACCAAGCAGCTATTTAACTCACAACTTAGTTCTCGGTTCTCTCGCCAACCACTCATCCGGCCCTGTAATTCAACTCACTCTGCTGCAATTATTCGATTTGGCCAGTGCTTTAGATGAATACTCAACTGATGTCATGGCACTCCCAACTCTCAACAGCACGAGTTCGACTCTGAGGTTCCCTGCTTGGGCACCTGTTGCCGCAGTATTAGTCTTAGGTGTAGGTTTCTTACCAGTTACTTGGCAATATGCTAATAGCATTAGAGAAAAGGAACAGCAGACAGCGAAAACATCAGATTCAGCAGCAGTAAAGACTGCTTTAGAACCTTCAACTTCACTAAACTTCCCTACACCTGAACCTGGACTCACCACTCCATCAGATAATTTGTTAGGTTCCACTCCTCCACTTCCCACATCGACTTTGCCCCAAGCACCTCTAACAGCCCCAGCCCCTAGTTCTAGTTTTGCTGCACCGCCACCTCTATTTCCAAATAGTGCAGTGACAACAACCCAGGGTAAGACTTCAACCTTTGCCACCAATCGAGCTAACGCACCATCTAGCAAAAACCCAGGCCAGGAGATTGCCATAATACCAAATTTGGGACAGAACTCTACAGGGTCAAATCCCCAAACTGGTAATCTCCCTCAACTGCGGAATTTGCCACCCAGACTATCTTCTAACGCAGGCAGCTTACCAACTAATATTTCACCAATCTCCCCCCCGTCTCTTAGCACTATTCCCAATAATGGTGGCAATACTCGTACCCAAGCCTCGCCACTAACTTCACAACAGCTAGACGAAAGAATCAATTCCCTACAGCAATCTTCTCCCGGCGAAAAACCTGTTTCACAACTTCCCTCCTCTAGAACTGCGGATAATAATCCATTCATCGATCAATTAGGGGACACACGCAAAACCCCTAAATCCAGAGAAGTGGCTACTGGTACGTTATTTGATACACCTCAAGTAGCAGAAGCTAGAGAATACCTCAAAAAGCGTTGGCAACCACCTACTGGACTAGGACAAACATTAGAGTACAGTTTAATAGTCAGTGTTGACGGCACAGTTGAACGAATTTTTCCTCTCAATAAGGCAGCAAGAGAATTCGTTGATAACGCTGGGATGCCCGAAGTTGGCAAACCTTTTGTTTCCGCTAATACACGCGGACAAAATGTCAGAATTCGAGTTGTTCTCAGTCCTGATGGTAAGGTACAGACTTTTCCAGATGAATAAGTAAATTAATCCGTTTAATGCCACTTATAAAACTGGTACAAACTTTGTGCCAGTTTCTATTTGCTTCAATTGCTCTTAAGCTTACTTTTTAGAGTCCAGTTACCAAACTGGTCTTAATGTTGATACCAGTAAACCTACCAATAACTACAATTACTTTTAACACCACTTTTCCCAAATTAAACCACAGATAGAAGTCTGGAAACCCAGATTGAATCTGATGCCTCTTAATTACGAATTAGTATAAATCACTTATATCAAAGGCAGGAGATATGCAAACAATTGGTACTCAAAAAGACAGTCCAGCTTGGGTTATTCAAACTTGGGCAGCTTTTGTGATTTCTATTTCTATGACCACCTTCGGTATTGTCAACTTACCTGTAAATGGCTGGGTGAAGGGCTTTATGGGTATGGGTATGGCTTTCTCTGTTGGCTCAACTTTTACTTTGGCGAAAACTACTAGAGACTTGCATGAAAATAGAAGATTAACTGCTAGATTAGACGAGGCAAAAGTAGAAAAATTACTTTCACAACACGATCCTCTAAATTTCAAATGAAGCCAACCATAACAATTTTGGATTAAAAGACTTTACCGAAAAGCTGTCAGAAATTAACTATATTACTAAAAGCAAAGGACTGGATATACCCAGTCCTTTATTTATATGAATTTAACGTTTTTATCTTAATAACGGGATTTTTTGGTCTTTAACTTTTGCTTTTTACGCCGACTTTCGCTAGCAGCAACCGCATGTTCCACCGGATAACCCACTATGGGAATTACCTGATATTTGCGCTCGTCTTCTAACTTTTTCAGTTCAGTGTAATCAACCCAATGAATGCAATCAACCGGACAAGTATCAATTGCTTCTTGGATAATTTCTTCAGCGTCCCCATCTTGGCGAACCACGCGCGATCGCCCGTAATCTGGTTCAATGTAAAAAGTGTTACGCGCAACATGAGCGCAATGCTTGCAACCAATACAGGTGATTTCATCAACATAGACACCATTTTGGCGCAGCAAACCACCCAATTCCGGTTCTAAACCAGAACGTTCCGGGGCATCCCGTAAAAAACCCCCTAATTCTGGTTCCAAACCGGAACGGTTGTCAACTTGTTCTTCCGGCGACGGCAGAAAATCAGCCATTACGCACTCCAGCGCTGTACTACCAGGCGAATTGAACCATCTTCATTTTTTTGCTGTTCAGAGACTTGAAAACCAACACGAGCGGTTTCTTTCACAACTGTTTGATAAGCATAGCGCTGTGTTACCTGGCGCAAAAATCCATCCACAGACAGGTTTTGCTGCCAATATTGCAAGTCAGCCACCAATTCATATTCCTTGCCATTCCATCTAAAACCGATATCGTAGCCATTTTCCTGCTCAATACTAACTTCCGCAGGATGGGTTTGACCCCGATAGCCACGGACTTCGCGCGGGCCGGGTTTCCAGTCTACGCCCAATTCAGTCAAAGCATCTTTCAAAGAATCAAGGTTACGGATTTGAGTCTTAATTTGGCTAAAGTGTGACATGGTGGTTGTGAATTAATTACACTAAACTACTGTGAAAACTTACCAATCGCTGTAAGTGGTGTGTGTATTCGCCACATTAGATTGCTGCACCTTCGCGGCGAAATATTCTGAGGTTGGCTCATGATTAAGTACTTGCCCCAGCTGTGCCTCTATTGCTGCTGTAACCTCAGCGCACGAAGCACCCACAATGCCAGTGACTTTTTCTTGTACCCGACCGTCTGGATAGATTATGAACTCTAATGTCTCCATGCTCTTGGCCAACCACGATAAGTACGCTTAAATTTTACTGCCTTAGCAGAAGGCTATAAATATAGCCGTAGGAACATTTTTACTTAGATACAAACTTGCCATTTGTTAACTAATGTTCCATCTATCAACATATATATCTCAGAATCTTTACAAAAATTATTAATTTTGTAAGTACACACATCAGTATTTAGTTAGTTTCTCTTAAACCTCATCGATTAGTCAAGGTAAAAAACTGAGTTGGCTAGGTAAGCGGCAAAAGTGCTAAGAATAAGCACTAGACGTACTATAGCCAGCTAGATGGTTACAAAAATATATAACTTATTGAAAAACTTTATCATTATTAAGTTTGTCCTATTCCTCCAGGGTTTCCTGCAAGATAGTGGCTATCATAAATTGTTGTAAATCCTTCCGGTTCACCAGTCATAATGCGATCGCTAGCTTTCTACTGATTGAAGCGTGCGTTTAGTGTAGCAAAATGTTATCACGCTTGACTACGTAACAACCTCGAATCACCTTCCGCAGCAATTATCTCAAAACAAGAATCCATTTCAAGAAATAATTCCCAGTAATCTTTTCTACACTGGTTAGCTAATCTTTTAATTACAATATCTTCAAGTTGAGTATTACGCTTACCTTTCCAAAGGTTATCAGCTAAAGCAACAAGTAACTCCTCAAGCGAGCATTCCATTGTTTGCCATTGCCCATGAGAACGACAACATCGTGCAAGGTTTGGATTAATACCATTACTAATTAGCAACTTTTCACCGTCGGCTTCGTGATTATTTCCTTTTACGACAAGCTCATCTGGATGAAGAATTTTTCCTGCATCATGAAACGCAACGCCAAGACGCACAAAGCTTTGATCGAATGGAACACGTAATTGTTGCAGTTTTGTAATCAACAAATCAGCAGCTTCACCAACTAACATAACGTGGAGAATCAGCTTTGATGAAGCTCCCAAATGTTGAAGGATATCGTAAGCATTTTCTAGTCTTTGAAAGGTTCTAATCTGGCTACTCATTTAGGATTTTTCACAGTAGATAAAATTTCACCTTGATTAAAATGGGAAACCTGCGGAGGCGGCTACGGTATTCATTGGGAAGAAATTGATGAAGACCTTAGCACAGAAGGAATGCTGCCTGGCGCACCTGCACCAAGAGGCAAAGTGTAAGTTAAGCGATGCCTACGGCTGGCTACGCCTACGCACTCAATCCTACATAATGCGATCGCACAATCTTCTCTGTGTATTATGTATAGAAAGCTTTCTATCGCTTACGCTGTCACCATTTCCGGGACTGAATCAGGGGATGCTGGCTCGAAATGTAACACCATTATTTGCTCTGGGCGTAAACCAACAGATTCATAAGTGCGTCCATTGCGTAGGCATAGCCCGCCGCAGGCATCGCTAAATTCCACTTCAAATGCAGCACCGCCAGCTAATAATTCTACTACTGTGCCAACTTGACCACGGTACAGGTTGTATTCAGGCAAATCAATTGTTAGTGCTACTACATCCAGCAACTTGATTGTATTTTTACTCATCTTCTATCACTTCCAAATATTTACAGAAGATAACAGGTTGTTAATCTTGGGACATCATAACCATTTTCTATAATATTGTTGCCTCACTCCTGGAGGCAAGCTTATTTACGACCAAAATCTGCTGGAATGTCGCCCCAAGAGACAGTATTCCATTTGAGAATACGATTAGTATACTCATTATTTTCCAACCACTTTAATGCTCTGTCTACCAAATTAAATATTTCTTCGTTGTCCGTGCTTGAGGTTAGCTTTGTTCTGACTCTCTTGTTGATTACCCAAAGAATACCTACCTCTGAATCAGAATAAATAGGTATATCCCTACCTTGTTTATTGAGGTATGCAAGAGCATGAACAATAGCCAAAAACTCTCCAAGATTATTTGTTCCGTTTGGCATTGGACTTTTATGGAAAATTACTTTCCGTGTTGCTGTATCAATACCTCTATATTCAACGTACCCAGGATTACCTAAACATGAAGCATCAACACAAACGCTATCCATAATTAACTCTTTTTCAGGAAAAATTTTTGTTTTTGTTTCTTGCCACTTTACTTCTTTCTGCTCACTTGTAATGATAAAATTCTGTTCTGCAAGCTCCAATGCTACTTCTGCTTCTTCTCTAGTCTTAAAAGATTTGTACAACGCACCACTAAAACCTGTGATATGTTCATCACATTCCTCCCAGCTTGTGAATATACCTGTCTTTCGACCTTTAAAAACGGCGTAGTATTTGTTGGATGCCATAATGACCCTTCCGAATAAGACGATGTTATAGTTCCCCTGAATACCTTTGAATTAGGATAAGTAAATTCAATTGATTAAAATTCATTTTTCCAGATTTAGCCAGCTATCCGTGTGGGAGTACTGGGTTTTGTCCCTTGGCGATCGCCAAGCAGCTTAGAATAGTAGTGATAGACAGGATTATAATTATGAACGTCGTCATTCCTAGTGAAATACTAACCGCAACTCGCATAACTGAAGGCGAAATGAAGCAGGAAATTGCGGTGATGCTCTTTCAAAAAGAAAAGTTAACCCTTGCTCAAGCCAGCCGATTTGCAGGCATGAATCGTATAGCATTTCAGCATCTACTCGCAAGTCGTCAAATTTTAGTGCATTACGGTGTGGAAGATTTTGAACAAGATATAAATAACTTGCGGGCGATGGGTAGACTGTGATTATTGTCAGTGATACTTCACCCATTAATAACCTCGCCGCCATTAACCATCTTCATTTACTACAACAGCTTTACGGAACAGTCCTAATTCCTGAAGCTGTCTACCGAGAACTAACTGATCCCAACTTTCCAGTTGCAGGTGCAACTGAAGTACAAACTTTTATATGGATTCAAACTCGTCCAGTTCAAGATCGTATACTTGTTGAAGCACTCAGCAATGAACTGGATATTGGTGAAGCTGAAGCGATGTCTGACGACAAGCCACTCCGTGTCTACGCTCTAGCAGTGGAAATGAAAGCAGATCAAGTGTTGATGGTATATTCAGATTTTTGCTGCTACTTCGCGTGAAAATTTGCTCAAGCCTAAATCACTCAACAAGAATTTCTGGTGAAAAAACTGATTTGGTTAGGGGAGAAATCAGGATAATGAAGCATAATTAACCTTTATAGCTAAAAGCTGTCAGCCATCAGCCACAAGCTGAGATGGTAAAGTTTGAAGGCTTGTGATTCAACTTAACTAATTGACTATGAGTACAGCAAATATTTCGTCAGCGATACGCATAGGAGTACTAGGTTTCGGCGGACTCGGACAAGCCGCCGCTAAAGTACTTGCTGCTAAACAGGAAATGATTTTAGTCGCAGCCGCAGATCAAAAAGGTTACGCTTACGCTGCTGAAGGTTTAAATACTCAAGATTGCATTGCAACTTACCAGTCCCAAGGTTCAGTAGGTTATTTAGAACCAGTTGGTACGTTAACAAATCAAAGTATTCAGGATGTAATTGCGATCGCTCAACCTGTGGATGGGTATTTTCTGGCTTTACCCAACCTACCAAATGATTTTATCCCCTCTGTAGCCAAAGAGTTTATTAAATCTGGTTGGCGTGGGGTGCTAGTGGATGCAATTAAGCGCACCTCTGCCATAGAACAACTACTGGCGATGAAAGAAGAACTCCTTGCAGCCGGGATTACCTACATGACAGGCTGCGGTGCTACACCCGGACTGTTAACCGCCGCCGCCGCATTAGCAGCCCAAAGCTACGCCGAAATTCATCAAGTCGAAATTACCTTTGGGGTAGGAATTGCCAACTGGGAAGCTTACCGCGCCACTGTGCGGGAAGATATTGGCCACATGCCTGGTTATACAGTGGAAACTGCTAGGGCGATGACTGACGCAGAAGTAGAAGCACTACTAGATAAAACCAATGGCGTGCTTACCTTGAAGAATATGGAACACGCTGATGATGTGATGCTAGAGGTAGCGGGAATAGTGGGGCGCGATCGCGTTACAGTTGGTGGTGTAGTCGATACTCGCAATCCTAAAAAGCCCCTCAGCACTAACGTTAAGGTAACAGGGCGTACCTTTGAAGGCAAGATTTCCACCCATACCTTTACTCTGGGAGATGAAACCAGTATGGCAGCCAATGTCTGCGGCCCTGCCTTTGGTTATCTCAAAGCTGGTAGACAATTGCACCAACGCGGCATTTATGGTATCTTCACTGCTGCTGAAATTATGCCGCAATTTGTTAGGTAATAGTTAGGAGTTAGGAGTTAGGAGTTAGGAGTTAAAAATAGAAACCTTCAAAACTTCAAAGACCTCACTATTAACTCCTAACTTTTTCTACGCTGGTGGAATTTCTGGGGAAAAAATCCCTGTAAAATTTTCCTCAAGTAGCAAATCTGGTGTTTGGATAATAAATGGAAGTTCGGCTCCTACGAGTCCTCGTTGGATGCGTTCTAAGGTATCACTAAAAACGACAAACAGAGGATATATTGTATTAGCTCCCTCACTCAAAATATGACTGTGGCGCAGAGGCATCAACCACTCATAATCATTATCTAGAAAAACTTGGGTTTGTCGCCAACGTCCTAACAAATCAGAAAAGTCTTCGTGAGCGCGATGAATAAAGACTAAGATTTCGGCTCCGGTTTTGATTTTCCATTCTGGATCGCACATCAAAATTGCCACATCACAGGGTAAACAGATTGTTTGTGGAGTTGTTGTAGCTGTGTTGCGAAGACGGACAATTGGCAAAGGGATAGTAATGACACTTTCATCGGGACGGCGCAAACTAGGAATCATCTCTAAGTATGGCCGATATTGCTTTAGTAAGGCGATCGCAGCTAGATGATTGCTGTACTCTGCCAAACTCGCTTCGTAGTAAGATTTTTGCACAGTCATAGTTTATTCAATAGTTAGGAGTTAGAAATAAAACCAAGTAGTTAAGAGTTAAGAATCAGGATGAGAAATAAAGAGCTTAAACTCCTAATTCCTAACTATTAACTCCTAACCTTTAATCCCCTATCCCAGCTTTTCAAATACCGCAAACATCGGCAAATACATTGCTAGCAAAATGGTTCCAACCATTCCCCCTAAAACTACAATCATCACTGGTTCCAAAATACTGGTCATTGCTTTTACCGCTTGCTCGACTTCATCTTCATAGAAATCAGCAACTTTCATCAACATTCCATCTAATTCTCCAGTTTCTTCTCCGATACTAATCATCTGAATTGCCATAGCTGGAAAAACGGCATCTTTTTGTAAAGCAATGCTAATCATACCTCCCTGTTGAATCTCCATGCGGGCTGCGTCTATGGCATTAGCAATTACTTGGTTTCCTGATGTATCTCGGACAATTTCTAAGCAAGTTAAAATTGGTACGCCTGAACGAGTCAAAGAACCAAAAGTCCGGCTAAAGCGGGCGACTGAAGATTTTTGAATTAAGTCACCAAACAACGGCATCTTCAGGGAAAGGCGATCGATTGTTATGCGACCAACAGGAGTTTTACCATATTGTGTAAAGGCAAATTTCAATGCTATAAGAATACCTAAAAGTACGAAAGCACCAGGACTTCTCAAAAATTTACTGGCATCCATCAAGAATTGCGTTAGAGGTGGTAATGAGATTCCAATTTGCACAAAAATCGTGGCAAAAATCGGAATCAGAAAAATAGTCATCCCGAGAAAGATCGAAACTGCGATAAAACCCACAACCGTTGGATAAGACATTGCTGATTTAATTTGGTTTTGTAACCGGGCAACATCTTCTAACAACTTAGCTAAACGATTCAATACTTCATCTAGAACACCACCCACTTCGCCAGCTTGAATCATACTCACATATAACCCATCAAAGCAGTCAGGATGCTTCCGCATTGCCTCTGAAAGGTTCATTCCGCTTTGAACATCAGTACTAATCTCAACTAGGGCTTGTTTGAGTTTAGTATTACTACACTGTTCAGAAAGTACACCTAGACTTCTAACGATCGCAACCCCCGCATTCATCAAAACGGCAAATTGACGGGAAAAAACAGCTTTGTCTTTCACAGAAACCTTAACTAAGGAATTCTGGAATTTTTTTAAGGCAACATCTGGCTGAAATCCTTGAGATTGCTTGAGTTCTTGGATTACAAGACCTTGTTCTCTGAGATTAGTCCGAGCTTGTGACAAGGATTCAGCAACAATTTTTTCTGTTCGGGATTTTCCTTGCGAATCCCGAACACGGGCAACAAAGTTTGGCATAAATAAATTCAAAATAGTTGTTATTTATTGGGCATGGAGCAATTTTATTTTGGATTTTGGTGAAGCAGCGCGGTCTTGGGGGTTTCCCCCATGAGTGACTGCTGAACCCGAAGGGATTGAGGATTTTGGATTAAATTTCAATCTAAAATCCAAAATCTAAAATCTAAAATTATTACTCCCCACTTCCCTTAATGGGCTTTGGCAGCTACACCAGGTTTCGCACCTGCTGCCTGGGGTGGTACAGAAGTACCGATGAGACGTTGGATTTCATCTGGCTTAGAAGTCTTAGACATCGCCGCTTCAAAGGAAATCGTTCCTGCTTTGTAAAAATCGGCTAAAACCTTCTCCAGAGTTTGCATACCCAATTTGCCGCCAGTTTGAATAGCTGAGTAAATTTGAGATGTTTTACCTTCTCGAATCAAGTTTGAAATAGCGGGAGTGACAATCAGAATTTCTTGAGCCATCACCCGACCATATTCACCAGGTTTAGGGCTTTTCTTGGACACCAAGGTTTGGCTAAATACTGCCACTAATGAGTTAGACAACTGCACCCGCACTTGGGTTTGTCTTTCATGTGGGAAAACGTCAATAATCCGGTCAACCGTCTGGGCGGCGGAACTGGTGTGTAGTGTCCCAAATACCAAGTGTCCTGTTTCTGCGGCAGAAATTGCCAAAGAAATCGTTTCCAAATCGCGCATTTCCCCTACCAGAACGATATCTGGATCTTCCCGCAAAGCTGCTTTCAACGCATTAGCAAAACTCTTAGTATCTTCACCCAGTTGTCGTTGGTGAACCAAGCTTTTAATTGGTTCGTAGACAAATTCAATTGGGTCTTCCACCGTTAAAATATGCTCTGCCTTAGTGCGGTTAATCAAGTCAATCATTGCCGCTAGAGTAGTAGTCTTGCCGGAACCTGTAGGGCCTGTCACCAGAATTAGTCCTCTGGGTTTATCTGTCATTTCCCGCACGATATCTGGCAAACCTAATTTTTCAAAGTTAGGAATCTTAGAACTTAATGCCCGTAAGCAAGCAGCATAAGAACCACGTTCTTTATAGACATTGACTCGGAAGCGAGCTAAACCTTTAACTCCATAAGAACAATCCAATTCCCAGTTCTGCTCTAAGGTTTTACGCTGGGTGTTGTTGAGCATACTAAAAATCAGCCTTTGACACTGATCGGCTGTCAATATATGCTCACCTATGGGGGTGAGTTTGCCACTGATGCGGAAGTAGGGAGGCAAACCTGCGGATAAATGCATATCCGAGCCACCCAATTCAATCAACTGCTCCATCAAATCTTCGATCATCATTTCCATAGTTCTGCTTCCTTTTAATGTTTTTATTTGTCATTTGTCATTTGTCAGTTGTCCTTTGTCATTTGTCATTTGTTTTAAGTTAGTAAGCATCAACTAATGACCAATGACTAATGACTAATGACTAATGACCAATGACCAATGACCAATGACCAATGACTAGTCTCAAAACCGAGATGTCATACAGTATGGACAATCCAGCCATTCTTGTTTCAATGTGGCCTCGCAACTCCGGCAGGTAAGACCAGTCTTGCGTTTGGCTTTTAACTCTGCTTCTAAACCCGTATCAGTAAACGTCACTCGTTCTACTTCTTCTAAAGTGGTGGAACCTTCGCGCACTAAATCCAAACTGTAAGCCAGCAAGGTTTTCATGCCCTCTTCTATTGCCACTTCCTTAATACGTTCGGTGGGTGCATCTTCGTTGATGAGAGTTTGGAGGTTTTCGGTGACTCGCATCACTTCATAAACACCACAACGCCCTTTGTAGCCGCCGCCATTACATTTTGGGCAAAGCTGATTTTTGGCTTTGGCATCGGCGATCGCATCTAATGTCAAGGTGTTAGCTTTATAGAAGGTAACTCCAACATCAGAAGAAGCTGATAAACCATACCGAGCCAGTTCCTCAGTTGTAGGAGTGTAGGGAATACGACATTCAGAACATACGCGCCGCACCAAACGTTGAGCTAGAACGCCAATTAGGGAACTAGAAACCATGAAAGGCTCAATGCCCATTTCTCCCAAACGAGCGATCGCACCTGGGGCATCATTGGTATGTAAGGTAGTTAATACTAAGTGACCGGTCAAGGCAGCCTCAATTGCTGTTTTTGCCGTTTCCTTATCCCGCGTTTCACCCACCAGTAGCACATCTGGATCTTGTCGCAAGAAAGCCCGCAGTGCGGTAGCAAAATCCAGTCCTTTTTCTCGAATCACCTGTACTTGAGTAATCCCTGGAAGGCTGTACTCAATTGGGTCTTCCACAGTACTGATATTAATACCGGGATCGTTCTTTTCTGAGAGTGCAGAATACAGCGAGGTTGTTTTTCCAGAACCAGTTGGCCCAGTCACCAAAATTAGCCCAAAGGGGCGGCTAACCATATCCTGGACAATACGTAAAGTCTCTGGATCGGTAATTAACTTATTCAATCCCAGTTGGGTTGAAGAGTTATCCAAAATCCGCAGCACTACCTTTTCCCCGTAGCGACTGGGTAAGGTATTCACACGGAAATCCACTTTACGTCCCTCAAACAGCCGGCGGATGCGTCCATCTTGGGGTAGACGGCGTTCAGCAATGTCTAGATTGGAGATGATTTTAAATCGGGCTGTCACCGCCGGGATGATTTTTTTCGGTAGGGGATCGAAAGCTTCCTTCAGTACGCCATCCTTCCGAAAGCGAATGCGTAAGTTTTCTTCTTGCGGTTCGATATGAATGTCAGAAACGCCCTCATGCAAGGCTTTAGCAAGGATTCTGTTCACTAGGTTGATGACTGGAGCATCCTCTGCACCCTTCATCGCTGCTCCAAGATCGGCCTCCATTTCTTCAGGAGCATCCGAAATATCGAGATTTCCGAGGTTTTCTAAATCCTGATTAATATCTGTAAACTTTTCTTGTTCCAGATGCTTTTGCTTAACAGCCATTTCATCCAGATATTGGTTGATTAGCTGCTGGTAGTCTTCCTGTGTAATCACCATGCGCTGCAATGCCAAGCCTTGGGGGCGCAAGATGCGGTTCAGGTCATCGGAAGCCTCTAGATTATCTGGAGCGACCATCGCCACTAAAACTGAGGGCGGGGTTTGGTCTTCGTGTTTCGACAGTGGTACTAAACGATGGCGACGGCAGATATCTACTGGGATGAGGGTTTCAATCAGGTTCCCCATCATCGTGTTGCCAACAGAGCTGACTTCCGGATCGAGGAATTCAACACCGTATAGTATTTTAAGTTCAAATAGCTGCTGTTTTTTGTATTGCCTGAGCAACTCAGGTGATAGTTGTTGTCCAGTAATTGACTCTAGTACTTCCGTTAAGGGTCGGCCAGATTTGCGGCTTTCAATTAGTGCCTGCCTCATCTGTTCGGTATTGACATAGCCAGATTGCACTAGCTTGTTGCCGAAGGGCGAAAACTCTGTTCTGGTAGTTAGAGCGGTACTGCGCCGTTGTGGTGACGAGTAAGTCATAAATGAGCGAATGAGTAGGGGAACCTCTGCTTAAAGTATTCCCAGCCTGTGAGATAGAATTCTCATTTGCCAAAAAAGTCATTGAACTTCTGAGCAACAAAAACTGTTGTTCGGAGTTCTCGCTAAATGGTGAGTGAAAAATAAGTAATAGTAGAGAAAATATCAATTCCTAAATCACTCAAGCAACAAATTTTTAGTCACAGGGGCGAATGAGATTAAGCGCCACTCTTTCAAATTACTTACTCCTAGAGGTACACTACTCGTTCGGGTTCCCGCCTTGATGGTGTCTACGCTAAGGTATTCACCATTTGTCACAATAAGAAAACGGTTACATCACTTCCAGAAACTTGTCGGCAACAAAATCAGCCTTAGTTGCAAGTCGTGGATGACGACGGTTGCAAGCTATGGAGATACACTGCCATAAATAGCAAGCATCTGGAATGAGTGGACAATGATGGATGAAAATAAACAGATAAACAATACTAGCCAGCAATTGGGTGAACCAACAGAGGTAAAGCAAGCAATGAAGAGTGACTCCCCAGCCCAAATTAATTTCAATGAATCTGGTAATGAGGTGACAGAGCAAGTGACATCCCAAGCTAATGTACCGGGAGATGCGGCTACTATCAATGCAGAAACTGGCGTTGCTGCAACCGATAATACTGGTGTGGAAACGGCAGCTTTGGCAGAACTAACTCAACAAATTGAGTCTCTCAAAACGCAGTTAGAAGAGCGTAGTACTCAATATATGCGGATTGCTGCTGATTTTGAGAATTACCGGAAACGTACTAGCAAAGAAAAAGAAGAGCTAGAGACGCTGATGAAGCGGAATACGATTCTAGAATTGCTACCAGTGGTCGATAATTTTGAGCGGGCCCGATCGCACCTCAAACCGCAATCTGATGGCGAAATGACCATGCACAAAAGCTATCAAGGGGTTTACAAACAATTAGTCGATAGCCTCAAACGCTTGGGTGTATCACCAATGCGTCCTGAAGGCCAAGAATTCGATCCTAACCTCCATGAAGCAGTAATGCGGGAACCTACGGATGAACATCCTGAAGGAACAGTGTTAGAAGAGTTAGTGCGCGGATATTACTTGGGCGATCGCGTGCTACGCCATGCAATGGTCAAAGTAGCTGCTCCAAAGGAAGATACACCTTCTACGGAGGAAGATCAGTCGAGTCAAGCCTTCAGTTAAGCTGTAGTCGCTCGTCTCGCTGACCAAAAGTGCCTGGCTTCTAGCAAGGACGAGCATCGCGTACCTAAAACTTGGACAAGGCTTTGGATAACTCTCTGTGTTTCAACTTCTCTCTTGCTACCAGCAATATGGGTTCCACAGACGTTATCCGCTAGCCTTGATTCGGAGCAAAAAAGTTAGTCCGCGACATATTACAGCATAAAAAATCAGTAAAAATACTGCCAATTATGGGAAAAGTTATTGGAATCGATTTAGGCACTACCAACAGTTGCGTCGCAGTTCTGGAGGGCGGTCAACCACTGGTGATCTCCAATTCTGAAGGCGGACGAACTACTCCAAGTATTGTGGGATTTGGCAAGAGTGGCGATCGCTTGGTTGGTCAATTGGCAAAGCGCCAAGCCGTAACCAATGCGGAAAACACAATTTACAGTATTAAACGATTCATCGGGCGACGTTGGGAAGACACTGAAATAGAACGCGATCGCGTCCCCTACAACTGCATCAAAGGTCGAGATGATACCGTTGATGTTCAAATTCGCTCAAAAAATTACACGCCACAAGAACTATCCGCGATGATCCTGCAAAAGCTCAAGCAGGATGCGGAAAACTTCTTGGGTGAAGAAGTCACGCAAGCAGTGATCACGGTACCCGCATATTTCACAGATGCTCAAAGACAAGCCACTAAAGATGCTGGCACGATCGCCGGATTAGAAGTTCTGCGAATCATCAATGAACCAACAGCTGCGGCTTTAGCTTTCGGATTGGAAAAGCAAGACCAAGAGCAGCTAATTTTAGTATTTGACTTGGGAGGCGGTACTTTCGACGTATCGATCCTGCAACTTGGGGATGGCGTTTTTGAAGTTAAAGCGACTTGTGGTAACAACCACTTGGGTGGAGACGACTTTGATAATGCGATCGTGCTTTGGATGATGGAACACTTCCAGCAACAGGAGAAAATAGACCTTTCCAAAGATAAGATGGCACTGCAACGCCTACGGGAAGCAGCAGAAAAGGCCAAAATTGAACTCTCTAACATGGTCAATACCTCCATCAACCTGCCATTCATCACAGCTGATGAAACCGGCCCAAAGCATTTAGAGATGGAACTCAGCCGCTCTAAATTTGAGGAACTGGCAGGGAAATTAATTGAAGGTACTATTGAACCAATGATCCAAGCGCTCAAAGATGCGGATCTCAAACCAGAAGCGATAGATCGGATTATTTTGGTAGGTGGTTCTACCCGTATTCCCGCAGTCCAAAATGCGCTGATTAAATTTTTCAATGGCAAAGCTCCCGATCGCTCTATCAACCCTGATGAAGCGGTAGCATTGGGAGCAGCAATCCAAGCAGGGGTATTGGGTGGCGAAGTCGATAATCTCTTACTATTGGATGTCACCCCCCTGTCTTTGGGAATTGAAACCTTGGGTGAAGTGTTCACGAAAATTATTGAACGCAACACCACAATTCCCACCAGTAAGTCACAAATCTTTTCCACAGCCGTTGATGGGCAAATCTCGGTAGAAATTCACATTCTCCAAGGTGAACGGGCAATGTCACGAGATAACAAGAGTCTCGGTAAGTTTCTCCTAGCAGGAATTCCCCCATCGCCCCGTGGTGTGCCACAAATTGAAGTATCCTTTGAAATCGATGTTAACGGCATCCTGAAGGTTTCTGCCCAAGACAAAGGCACAGGTAGAGAACAGAGTATCAGGATTACCAATACAGGTGGTTTAAGTACCAACGAAGTCGAACGGATGCGCCAAGAAGCCGAACTGTTTTCCGAAGAAGATAGAAGACGTAAAGAACTGGTTGAACTCAGAAACCAAGCAGATAATCTCTTGTTCAGTTACGAATCCACCATCAAGGATAATAGCAGCTTTATCGGCGACCAGATAAAAACCTTGGCTAGTGAAAAAGTTTCACAACTCCAAGCTGCAATGATTGACTCCAGCATCTCCACGGTGGAATTTAAGCAGCGTTTAGACGACTTCCAACAAACTTTGTTTGCCATTGGTGCTGATGTCTACAATCGAGCTAACAGCCAAAGTGATGAGATTGAGGAGGCTTCAGCTAGTGCTTTTACTTCAGAAGGAGACTCACCAATGAACGGTACATTAATACCACAATTCAACTTTGATTTTGACGAAGAAAGTACCGCACAGGCTGATTATGAGGCTATAGATTAGGGATTGGGGATTGGGGATTGGGGATTGGTTACTGGGGACTGGGCACAGTATCTGGAGATTAGAGGTTTAGTGGAGAAGGGTTCAGAGGGATTTTCGCTCTGCTTTCCTGCTTCTTTCCC